>JANMEX010000437.1:0-1618 GCA_031377485.1 Phyllobacteriaceae bacterium | reverse complement strand
CTATAAAATGAAATTCAACATCTGCAAACTGTTCTTTGTGTACAGCGATGGCTTTATCCATGATGGTGATGGTGTTGCCGATTTTGAGGGCTTCCTCGAGATCATGGCTGACGAAGATGATCGTCTTTTTCAGCGTCTTTTGCAGCTGAAGCAATTCGTCCTGCAGCTTGGTGCGGATCAGCGGGTCCAGCGCCGAGAAAGGCTCATCCATGAGCAGGATCGGCGCTTCAGTGGCGAAGGCGCGGGCGAGGCCGACGCGCTGCTGCATGCCGCCGGAAAGTTCGTGGCCGTATTTGTTGGCCCATTGGGTGAGGCCGACGAGATCGAGCTGCTTGGTGACGCGGGCGTCGAGTTCATCCTTTGGCACGCCGGAGAGTTCGAGGCCAAGGCCGACATTTTCACGCACTGTGCGCCAAGGCAAAAGCGCGAACTGCTGGAACACCATGGCGACCGCGCCACGGCGGACCTTGCGCAGTTCGTCTTCCGAGCAGGAGACAACGTCTGTTGTGCCGTGGATACCATGAACGATCACTTGGCCGCGCGTGACCTTGTTGAGGCCGTTGACGGCGCGCAGCAGGGTGGATTTGCCTGAGCCGGACAGACCCATCAGCACCGAGATTTCACCTTCGTTGACGACGAGATTGGCACCGGCCGCGCCAAGAACGGAGCCGGTGGCGTCAAGAATTTCGGCGCGGGTTTTGCCCTGATCGAGCATGGCCTGCGCTTCCTTGGCGCGGGAGCCAAAGATGATGTCGACGTTTTTGAATTCGACGGCTGGCTTCAATGTGGCGGTCATTTCTTTGGAGACAGTCATTTCTTGGTCTCCGCCTTTTGCGCCAGAACACGGTCGAGGATGATTGCAATAATGACAAGGGCCAGGCCCGCTTCAATGCCGAGCGGGATGTTGCGGTTGGCCAGCGCCTTGTTGACCGGATTGCCGAGTGACGGCGCGCCGATGAGAGTGGCGAAGACGACCATCGACAGCGAGAGCATGATGCACTGGGTGAGGCCTGCCATGATCGACGGGAGCGCGGCGGGCAGTTCGACTTTCCACAGGAGCTGGCGCTTGGTGGCACCGAAACTTTCGCCGGCTTCGATCATCGGTTTGGGGATCGAGGTGATGCCGAGATAGGTCATGCGCACGGGGGCGGGCATGGCAAAAATGATGGTGACGATGAGGGCGGGCGCGGCGCCGAGGCCGAACAGGATGAGGATCGGGATGAGGTACACGAAGGTTGGCATGGTCTGCATCAGGTCGAGGACTGGCTGAAGAATTCGCCAGACGCGCGGCTTGTGCGCTGCCCAGATGCCGAGCGGAATGCCGATGGCCATCGAGATGGCCGTGGCTGCGACGACGAGGACGAGGGTCTGGATGGTTTCTTTCCAGAGGTTTTGATTGATGATGAAAAGAAAGCCGAGAAGGACGCCGAGAGAGAGTCGCCACGATTTCTGGAATCGGTAGGCGATTGCGGCAAATATCACTGCCAACAGAACTGGCGGCAGCATGAGGAGCAGCGATGTCGCGCCTTCGACCAGAAAATTGAGCGACAGTTTCAGCGCATCGAAGAACCACTGGAACCAGTCAACGATGAAATCGATGACGGCTTTGCCCCATTTG
>JANMEX010000436.1:0-17290 GCA_031377485.1 Phyllobacteriaceae bacterium | reverse complement strand
GCGCTGGTTTTCAAACCAGCGCGACGAGCACATGGCGGTGCGCACCGGCGTCGGTCTGTTTGACATGACCTCTTTTGGCAAAATCCGCGTCGAAGGCCGCGATGCGTGCGCATTCCTGCAGCATGTTTGCGCCAATGACATGGATGTGCCGGTTGGCAAACTTGTCTACACGCAGATGCTCAACATGCGCGGCGGGATCGAGAGTGATCTGACGGTTTCGCGGCTTTCCGAAACTGCGTTTCTGTTGATCGTGCCGGGGGCAACTTTGCAGCGCGATCTGGCTTGGCTGCGCAAACATGTGGGCGAGCGGTTTGCGGTCATTACCGATATCACGGCGGCGGAATCCGTGCTTTGCGTGATGGGTCCAAAATCGCGTGAGTTGATGCAGTCTGTCAGTCCGAATGATTTTTCCAATGCGCACAATCCGTTCGGAACGTGGCAGGAGATCGAGGTTGGCATGGGGCTCGCCCGCGCCCATCGCGTTACTTATGTGGGTGAACTTGGTTGGGAGCTGTATGTGCCGAGCGACCAGACGGCGCATGTGTTTGAAGCGTTGGAAGAAGCAGGTGCGAATTTCGGGCTGAAGCTTTGCGGCCTGCATACGTTGGACAGTTGCCGGATTGAAAAGGCTTTCCGGCATTTTGGCCATGACATCACTGATGAAGACCATGTGCTCGAAGCCGGACTCGGCTTTGCCGTGAAGCCGGGCAAGGGCGATTTCATCGGGCGCGATGCCGTGTTGGCAAAGAAAGATGCCGGACTTGACCGCCGGATGGTGCAGTTCAAATTGGACGACCCGGTTCCGTCGCTTTTCCACAATGAGCCGATCCTGCGTGATGGCAAGATCGTGAGCCAAACGACGTCCGGCAACTATGGGCATTTCCTCGGCGGGGCGATCGGGCTTGGCTATGTGCCGTGCAAGGGCGAGAGCGCCGAGCAGGTTCTGGCGTCTGCTTATGAAATCGAATTTGCCGGTGTGCGCCACAAGGCGACCGCTTCGCTGAAACCATTGTATGATCCAAAGTCTGAAAGGGTGCATGGATGACCAAACTTGCCGCGCGCCACAAGGCCTTTGCGGACCTGCATTCCTCGGGCTGTTTTGTCATTCCCAATCCATGGGATGCAGGTACGGCGCGGATGATGGCAGCTTGCGGCGCGAAGGCATTGGCGACGACTTCGGCGGGGTTTGCGTTCACGCTTGGAAGGCCGGATATGGGCCGGGTCAGCCGCGATGAAATGCTGGGTCATGCGCAGGATTTGATTGCCGCGACTGATCTGCCGGTAAGCGGCGATTTTGAAAACGGGTTTGGTGATGATCCGGAGATAGTGGCTGAAACGGTGCGGCTGGCGGGCGAGATTGGCCTTTCAGGCTGTTCGATTGAAGACACGATGATGCGCGACGGCAATCCGTCATACGGTTTTGATCTGGCGGTCGAGCGCATCAAGGCTGCCGTCTCAGCGGCGCGCGGAATTGGTCGTCCGTTCATGCTTTGCGCGCGCACTGACGGGGTGATGAACGGGACTTATGACACCACAGAAGCCATCCGGCGGGCGCAAGCTTTTGAAGCGGTCGGGGCTGACCTTTTGTATGCGCCTTTGCTGCCTGATTTGGCTGCGCTTGGCATGTTCGTGAAGTCTGTCGCAAAGCCGGTTAATGCACTGGCGGCGGGCGCTGTGCAGAAAGCAACGGTTGACGAGATCGCTGCGCTTGGCGTTCGCCGCATTTCCGTCGGATCGATGGTTGCAAGGCTCGCTCACCGGGCGGTCCACGACAGTCTGTGCGAGATGCTCGATGCGGGCACATTCACCAATTTCAATCATGCCATGAAGGGCAGCGACGTTGATGCGCTGCTGCTTTCTGGCGCGGGTTCAACGCTTTCAAACCAAGAAGAACAGTGAGCATCATGTCCGAAGCTGCCGTTGCCGACCTTTCATCCCGCCGTTCAGGTGGACGTGCCGCCCGCGTGGCTGCGCGCGCTGCGCCACTGGCGGAAAATCTGCGCCCTGTTCGCGCAGGCTTGAAGGGGGGAACATACAATCCGCTCAGCGAAAACGACGTGAGACGCATCCATGAGGCCGCGTTGACGGCGCTCGAAGTGATCGGTTTTGGCGAAGCGCCAAAATCGGGCATTGAAATCCTTACTGGCGCGGGCTGTATCCTGGGTGACGATGGCCGCATCCGGTTCCCGCGTGCTGTGGTGGAAGCGATGCTGAAGAAGGCTGCGCGCGGAATTACCTTGCATGGGCGGGAAGAAAAACACGACTTGCATCTTGAACCATCACGCGTGCATTTCGGCACCGCTGGCGCGGCAGTCTATGTGGTGGACAGCGAAAAGCGCGAATATCGCGAATCCACGGTGCAGGATTTGTATGACGCGGCGCGGCTCGTTGATCAGCTGGACAATGTGCATTTCTATCAACGCCCGATGGTTTGCCGCGACATTGCAGACAATTTCGAAATGGACATGAACACGATCTACGCTTGCTGTGCGGGCACGTCGAAACATGTCGGCGTGTCGTTCACATCGCCGGATTACATGAAGCCTGCATTCGACATGTTGCATTTGATTGCCGGTGGCGAGGAGCAATGGCGGGCACGTCCGTTTGTGTCCAACTCCAATTGCTTTGTCGTGCCGCCGATGAAATTTGCGCAGGAGGCCTGTCAGGTGATGGAGGCGGCGGTTGCGGGCGGGATGCCGGTGCTTCTGCTTTCGGCCGGTCAAGCGGGCGCGACGGCCCCTGCCCCATTGGCGACGGCCATCGTGCAGGCTGTTGCCGAATGTCTTGCAGGCGTTGTCTATGTCAACGCAATCAAACCGGGTGCACCGGCAATCTTTGGCACATGGCCGTTTGTGTCTGACCTGCGCTCGGGCGCAATGTCGGGTGGTTCGGGCGAACAGGCATTGCTGACGGCAGGCTGCGCACAGATGCACCGGTTCTACGGATTGCCGGGCGGTGCGGCCGCCGGTATCGCCGATGCCAAATTGCCTGATATGCAGGCGGGCTGGGAACAGGCGATTTCGAATGTGATGGCCGGTCTGTCCGGGCTCAACATGATTTACGAATCCGTTGGCATGCATGCCTCGCTGCTCGGCTTTTCACTTGAATCGCTGATCCTTGGCGATGACATGCTCGGCCAGGTGCTGCGCTGCGTGCGCGGGATTGATGTGACTGACGAGGCGCTATCCATCGACACGATGAAGAACGTCTGCATGGGTGGTCCGGGCCATTATCTTGGCCATCCGCAAACGCTGTCCGTCATGCAAACCGAATATATTTATCCGCGCATTGCCGACCGCATGAGCCCCAAGGAATGGGTGGAAGTCGGCAAGCCGGACCTGATTGCGCGGGCAATCGCGGTCCGCAAGAAAATGTTGGGAGAGCCGCGCCGTCAGGTGATTGATATTTTGGCTGATGCCGAAATCCGCAAGCAGTTCAAGATTCACCTGCCTGCCTAGATTGCCGGTCAGGCTCGGTTTCCAGAACGAGCCTTTGACTTCCCCAAAATTGACCGCCAGTATTTGACCTCATCGCAGGGGGAGAAAAGATGTCGACCGATAAGACCAGAGCAGACACATTTCGCCAGGAATCGCTCGACTATCATGAGTTCCCCAAGCCCGGAAAACTCGAAATCCGTGCAACAAAGCCAATGACCACGGGCCGCGATCTGGCCCGGGCCTATTCTCCGGGCGTTGCGGAGGCCTGCCTGGAAATTCAGAAAAACCCGGCGGATGCGGTTCGGTACACCTCGAAGGGCAATCTTGTTGCGGTCATCTCGAACGGCACGGCTGTGCTTGGGCTTGGCGACCTTGGCGCGTTGGCGTCAAAACCGGTGATGGAAGGCAAAGCCGTTCTGTTCAAGAAGTTTGCCAATATTGATTGCTTTGACATTGAGGTGAACGAGACGGATCCGGAGAAACTGGCGGAACTGGTCATCAAGCTCGAGCCGACGTTCGGTGCGATCAATCTTGAGGATATCAAGGCGCCGGAGTGTTTCACGGTTGAACGCATCTGCAAGGAGCGGATGAACATTCCGGTTTTCCACGATGACCAACATGGTACGGCCATCGTGGCGGCAGCGGCTGCATCAAACGCATTGCGTGTTGCAGGCAAAAAGATCGAAGACATTCGCGTCGTGGCGCTCGGTGCTGGTGCAGCAGGCATTGCATGCCTGAAGATGCTGAAGGTTATGGGCGTGCGTGCTGAAAATATCCTGATGCTCGATTCCAAGGGCGTGGTGCACACGGCGCGCAACAATCTGACGGAAGAAAAGGTTGAGTTTGCGCAAAATACCCATTTGCGCACACTGGACGAAGCGCTGGTTGGCGCGGACCTGTTCCTTGGTGTTTCAGGTCCGGGTCTGCTGACGGCCGAAATGGTTTCCAAGATGGCCAGGACGCCGATCATTTTCGCGCTTGCCAACCCGACACCGGAAATCATGCCGGACGAGGCGCGGCGCGGCGCGCCGGATGCGCTGATTGCCACTGGCCGCTCTGACTTCCCCAATCAGGTCAACAATGTCCTGTGCTTCCCGTTCATTTTCCGCGGCGCGCTTGATGTGGGCGCGACGCAGATCAATGACGAGATGAAGTTGGCCTGTGTCGAGGCGATTGCGGGTCTTGCGCGCAAGACAGCTTCAGCCGAACTTGGCCAAGCCTATCAGGGCGAGCGTCTGACATTCGGTCCGGAGTATCTCATTCCCAAGCCTTTCGACCCGCGCCTGTTGCCGACCATTGCTTTGGCTGTTGCAAAGGCTGCTATGGAATCCGGTGTAGCCAAGCGGCCGGTCGATCTTGAGGCGTATGAGAGAAGCCTTCAGGGGCAAGTGTTCAAATCCTTTGGTGTCATGCGCCGCGTTTTTGAAACTGCGCGTGCTGCCAAGCGGCGGATTGTTTTTGCCGAGGGCGAAGACGAGCGGGTGCTTCGCACCGCGCAAGCCATGCGCGAAGATCTTGGCGTGATGCCGATCCTGATCGGGCGCCCCGAAGTGGTGGACAGCCGCATCGAACGCGAAGGATTGAAGCTGGTACGGGGCGTGGATTTTGACTTGGTCAACCCGGAGAATGATCCGCGCTATCGTGATTATTGGATGAGCTATCATGCCATCATGCGCAGGCACGGCGTCTCACCGGACCTCGCGAAATCAATCCTGCGGTCGAACTCGACGGCAATTGCCGCTGTCATGGTTCATCGCGGCGAAGCGGATTCGATGATTTGCGGCACGTTTGGCGAATATCGTTGGCATTTGAACTATGTCCGGCAGGTACTGGCAGATGCCAACCATCATCCCGTGGCAGCACTTTCGCTGATTATCCTCGAAACCGGGCCCCTGTTCATCGCCGATACGCAAGTGCATCTGGAGCCGAACGGGGCGCAATTGGCAGATACGACCATTGCCGCTGCGCGCCATGTCCGGCGCTTCGGGATTGAGCCGAAGATCGCGCTCTGCACCCGCTCGCAATTCGGCAATCTCGACAATGCAACCGGCCGTGCCTCTCGCGATGCGCTGGCGATCCTTGATGGCTTGGAGCTTAACTTTGAATACGAAGGCGAGATGAATATCGACACCGCGCTGGAGCCGGAATTGCGCGAACGTCTCTTTCCTGAAGGCAGGCTGAAGGGCCGCGCCAACACGCTCATTTTTGCTGACACGGAAGCTGCCAGCGCCACGCGAAATGTCTTGAAGTCGATAGCGGGCGGGCTTGAAGTTGGCCCGGTATTAATGGGCATGGGCAACCGCGCCCATATCGTTACACCATCCATCACAACGCGGGGTTTGCTGAATATCGCAGCACTGGCCGGCTCAGAAGTGGCAAGTTACGGCTGACGCCAAACCGCAGTCGGATCACTGGGAGCCTTAAAAGGGTCATTTAACCGTTTGCTGCTCAGGGTCCTTGCCGTTTGTTTTGATTGGCAAATGCTGCACAAACTAAGCGCAATCGGGATCATATCGGGATTGCCGGGCAAGTAAAATGATGGCCACGGCCTAAGGTTGGTCAAGCGTTTGGACGGCGGCGGAAAGTGGGCGCGGCTGGCAGTCTTTGGCAAGCACCGTGAGATGGGCTCAGGCGGCATTGGAGATATCACCTTGAAGCAGGCGCGGGAGTTGGCAGCAAAGTGGCGGACAATTGTCCGCGAAGGATGAATCCGATCCGGCAACGATAGTTCGAATGAGGAAGGACGCACGATCTGACTTCTCTATTTCGGGTCGCGATGCTCACCATGCGGCACCTCGTGCGGGACGTTCCAACCGAAATAGACTTCCACCCCCACGATCTGTCCGTCTCGCACGGTCAGAATTTCCGTATTACGAAACCTTGATTTGGCGTTCCAGCCTTCATAGGTGACGAATACCTTATCGAAATGCTCGATTAAGTGAATGATCTCGAAGCCGGCGGTGTTTGCGCTGTTTGGCCAACAGATTGCGAAATAGCTCTCACGGTCGAGTCCATTGTCGAGCGGACTCGTGAAGCGGAAATCATTAGCTATCAGCGCCTCAATCGCCGCGCGGTCCTTAGTCACATAGGCATTGTAAACACCGCGGGCTATTGCAGAGATGCTTTTTGCCATGGTTGCGCTCTATTCTTTCAAGACGGCTTCGCTGTGTGCGTGGCATTCCCAACCGTCAGCGCCGCGAATCCAGGTTGAACTGTCTGCGGCGTGAAGGACATGTGACGTACCATTCATCGTGACCTTCTGCTTGACTGTGTAGGCGATGATGGCGACGTCTGGCGTAGGGATTGTCACTTCAACGTCTTCGAAAGAATAGGACTCAAGCGTCCACTTTCCGTCCTCCGTCATCTTGCCCATCTTGTCTTTGGCGATGCTCATAATACCTTGAGCGCCGGTCACCAGGCTGATCTGGCCGGCCAGTTCAGAAGTCCGAGCACCATCCTTCGATTTGATTGCTTCCCAATAGGATGTTTCCAAGGCGACGATGTCGTCGTTGGTCGGTTTAACGCTGGTGGCCATGTCGGTCTCCTGGGTTTGGAAGGGTAAAACAAATGATGCGCGCTAAGCGTTTTCTGAAAGTAGACAAATGTGTCAGCCGCGACGGGCAGCTTTGATTGCGTCGACGTCGATTTTTTTCATTGTCATCATCGCGTTGAAAGCGCGCTTTGCTTCGTCACCGCCAGCCGCGATTGCCTCAATCAACACGCGCGGCGTTATCTGCCATGAGATGCCCCACTTGTCTTTGCACCAGCCACAGGCGCTTTCCTGCCCGCCATTACTGACGATAGCGTTCCAGTAACGGTCAGTCTCTGCCTGATCATCGGTGGCGATCTGAAAGGAAAACGCTTCGGTGTGCTTGAACTGCTCTGACCCGCCATTGAGCCCGATGCAGGCAATGCCAACGACGGTGAAATCGACAGTCAGGACATCGCCTTCCTTGCCACCAGGAAAGTCACCCGGCGCACGGTGCACCGCGCCGACGGAACTGTCCGGAAATGTCTCCGCGTAAAAGCGGGCAGCGGCTTCAGCGTCCTTGACGTACCAAAGACAGATCACGTTCTTGTTCATTTCACAGCCTTTCACGATTGGATGCTGCATACGAGCGATGGCCAGGATGCCTGAATAAAGGCACAGGGAACGACTATATTGATACAGAATTTCAATCCGCGACTGCAGTTTCGGAAAGCAGTCACGCGAATTCACAACGTTTTTTGATAGTAAAAGTTCCATTCATATTATTAATCCAAACGGTTTATCTGCCGACACAGACCCCTTCCAGCCCTCAGAGCCGAGCGAGTGGAGGAATTGGCCTTAACCGGAAAGGCTTTATGCTTGCCGCATCCGCACCGTACTCATCCGGCGAAGGCGGCAGGACGTCTTTGAAGCTTTTGTTCGTCGTTACGTGTGCATTTCCTGGCGGGTGCCCAGAGGGCCTGCTCGATCGCTGGCCGGTCAAAGGTGTGGGTTTCGTACTGGTTACCACCCCACCATTCGACAAGTTCTTCACGCCGTTCATGGTCGGGATCATCAAAAGCTTTTATGAACTCCCGATATCCCATGTGCATGCGCTCGATACCGCACTGCACTCTCCACCCAAATTCACGCCAAGATCCGCACAAAGGCAATTACCAATCCCATCCCGCTTGATGCGAGATTGATTGGCGCAGCGTGAGGCGCTCGAACGTCATCGAAAGTGCGTCGGTGCCAATCTTGAACGCCGATATGGGGCAATATTCACGAGGCTATTGACAACCTGCCGGATAGTTCTCGTGGTAGCATTACTTGCACGACGGTTCGTCGCCATTGTGGTTGTGTCTGGAGCATCGGGACTCTAGGTTTGAGCTGGCACTCCCTGCGATGTTGGTGACTCTGAACTCCTGCGACGCAGGCAGTGCGAGTCGTTCCGTTTCGATCGACATGGCCAGAAACTTGATGCGGTTCATTCGAATCCGATTTCACTTGCGGAGTATATGCATTGCGCCACCTGTTTCGCGGAATTGTCATTCTGATCATGCTCGGGTTCGCCGGCCTGATTGTCGCAATCGTGTCGATTGCGCGACCCTTTCCGCCGATGCCGCCGGAGAAGGACGTTTTCGGCTTTTCTGGCGAGCGGGAAAAGAGCGCCACTCAGCTGCCACCGTTGCAGCAGTTTCGCGCGCGTGATGGCGATGCGCTTGCCTACCGGTTTTATGATTCACCAAGCGAACGGATACTAATCTTCATTCACGGTTCTTCATACCACGGCGGCGGCTATCACGAGCTGGCGACCCATGTCAGCGCTTCAGGAGCCGCCAAGGTCGTCCTGCCAAACATGCGGGGGCACTATTTCTCAGGGCGCCGCCGCGGCGACATTGAGTACATCGGCCAGTACGAGGACGACATTGTCGATCTCATCAGGGAACTTCGCAAGCAGGGCCACAACGGACCTATCATCTTGGGCGGCCATTCAAGCGGCGCCGGCTTCGTACTGCGTTTTGCGGGAGGGCTGGGTCCTAAGCAGGAGGCTATCGCGGGCTACATCGCTCTGGCTCCGATCATTCCGCGCACAGCTGCCGTGCGTGGCGGCGACGCAGGCGGGTGGAACGTCATCCACCTGCCCCGCATTCTGGGACTCGTGGCGCTGAATATCATCGGTGTGCACGGTTTTGATGGACTTCCGATCATTGCGTTCAACAAGCCCGCCAGTGCATGGAACGGGACCGAGACACTCGCTTATTCTTGGCGGCTCAATGTCTCTTACCATCCTCGCAACGACTACGCTTCAGATGTGAAGGCGATGCCCGCCAATGCGCTGGTACTCGTCGGCGACAAGGATGAAGCCGTCGATGGCGCTGCGCTGCTCGATTTGCTGAAGGCCGCCGGCTACCGGGGCGGCGCAGAAATCCTTGCGCAGACCACGCATTTCGGCATTTTCCACGATGCTGAGGCGTTGCAGCGGACGGTTGATTATATTGCTCGTGTTCGTGAACGTTGAAGCAAGTGTCACTTCGCTGAAGCTGCGAACACCGGTCACACAATAAGGGCAAGCTGCCCGGCTTTGCACTTGGCTTTCGCCTTTTCAAGCGGTTTAATCGGCTCCATCTTGCAGAAGAAGCGGAACTTTCGGCGGTGATTTTCGATGCTTTGCATCCCGAGTGCCGTCGCAACCTGGGTCATTCCAGTACCAGAACCGCCTGTACGTACTGCATTGTGAGCACGATAGATGAACTCGCGGTGGTGCAACAACGCCCAACCGCTTCGTTGATCTTGCTGGCGACAGGCTCTAAGCCCCGGAGATCCTTAAAGGCCGGGAAGCGTGCGGACTTCATGCGATAGGCAATAGAGCGGTCTACGCGTTCGGCCGTTTCCGCCTTTGGCAGTTGCGACAGGATCGCGATGGTGGTGTTAAAGCCTGACGCGCCTTGCTCGATCAGATCGGTAACGGCTGGCGCCATTCCATGCGCATTCAGACTTTGGAGCATGATAACACCCGCGCCGCTTGTGCGATCATCACCAATGGCGGCCATCAGCGATTCAGGTTGGTAGCAATGGCTATCAGCCATACTCGGCCAGAGCAGTTCAAATAGGTAAAAGCCGAGGGTTTGTGCATCTAAGCAATTGGCAGACAGTCTTCCCACAATTGAAACGGCTGGAGATTGTCATGAAAGCGTTTGTCTATCTTGGTCCTAACAAAATGGCCGTTGAAGAACGACCGATGCCCAAAATAACAGCAACGTCTGATGCCATTGTGAAGATGACAAAAACAACAATCTGTGGCACTGACCTCCACATTCTCAAAGGCGATGTACCCACTTGCGAGCCCGGGCGCGTCCTTGGCCATGAAGGCATTGGCATTGTTGAGGAAATTGGCACTGCTGTTTCTGCTTACAAGAAAGGCGATCGTGTTTTGATTTCCTGTATCAGCGCGTGCGGAAAATGCGAATATTGCCGCAAGCAGATGTATTCCCACTGTACCTCCGGCGGGTGGATTCTTGGCAATACGATTGACGGTACACAAGCAGAATATGTACGTGTTCCGCATGCGGATTCGAGCCTTTATCCGGTGCCGGAAGGTGTTGAAGACGATGCACTTGTGCTGCTGAGTGACATTTTGCCAACCGGCTTTGAATGCGGTGTCCTCAGTGGCAAGGTCCAGCCAGGAAGTACTGTTGCAATTGTCGGTTCAGGTCCCATTGGACTGGCTGCGCTTTTAACGGCGCAATTTTATTCGCCTGCAGAAATCATCATGATCGATCTTGATGAAAACCGGCTTGAGATTGCCAAGCAGTTTGGTGCCACGCAGGCGGTCAACAGCATTGATGGCAAAGCGGCAGACATTGTGAAAACGTTGACAGGCGGCAAAGGCGTCGACACGGCGATCGAGGCCGTCGGTGTGCCTGCGACCTTCGAACTTTGCCAGCAAATCATCGCGCCGGGCGGCACCATTGCCAACGTCGGCGTCCACGGCACCAAAGTCGATCTGCACCTAGAACTGCTTTGGGACCGCAACATAACTATCACCACGCGCTTGGTTGATACGGTCAGCACACCGATGCTCCTGAGCGTGCTGAAGTCAAAGAAGATTGATCCGAAAAAACTGATTACCCACCATTTCAAATATGAAGATATTCTGGATGCCTATGACACATTTGCCAGAGCGGCAGATACACACGCGTTGAAGGTCATCATTGAACTTTGATGTTTGCCTTGCGCTGCAGCCGTTGCTCACCAGGAGTGTTTCATGATTGTTCGTATGACCTGCATTTTGATGTTTTTGATTTCATTTGCTGGAGGCGCTGCCATGGCTGTTGAGGAACCCAAATTTGTTCTGGTAAAAAAAGAAGGCCCGATTGAATTGCGGGACTACCCGGCAGTTATTGCTGCAGAGGTAACTGTCGGCGGCACCCGCTCCGAGGCTTCCAGTGCGGGATTCCGGTTGCTGGCCGGTTACATTTTCGGCGCCAATACGCGCAAACAGTCGATAGCGATGACTGCCCCGGTGGTGCAATCATCGGCGTCCAATCAGAAGATCGCCATGACAGCACCTGTGGTGATAAATGGCACTGAGGGCAAATGGAAAGTTCGTTTCATCATGCCTTCCAAATACACACTTGACACGCTGCCAAAGCCAAACGACCCGAATGTCCTGCTATTTTCGGTCTCGCCAGTGAGAATGGCCGTCATCCGCTTCTCCGGCTTGGCTCGAGAAGCCGAGGTTGAAAACAATACGAAATTATTGCGGGAATTTATCGCCAAGGCGAAACTTGAAACCGTTGGCGACGCTTCGCTGGCGCGTTACAATCCGCCATGGACACCGTGGTTCATGCGCCGCAACGAGATCATGATCCCGGTTTCTCGCGGCTAGTCTTTTCCGTCACCAGTTGTCCGTCAACTATCTCGATGATGCGGTCCGTACGGCCGGCCAACTCGAGATTATGCGTAATGATCAAGAAGGTCGTACCTTGGCTACGATTGACTTCGCGCATGAGCGAAAACACATCGTCTGCCGACTTGGTATCGAGATTGCCGGTAGGTTCATCCGCCAGGATCAGCGCGGGGTTCATGGCAAGTGAGCGGGCTATGGCAACGCGCTGCTGCTGACCGCCGGACATACGAGACGCCAGATTGTTCTGCCATTTGGTAAGCCCGACTTTTTCAAGGAGACCGATTGCGGTTTCTCGCATTTCAGCATCTGGCCATCCACGGTCCACCAGCATCGGCATTTCGACATTTTCAGCGGCAGTGAACGCCGAGATCAGATGATGGTATTGAAATACAAAGCCGATCGAGTGGCCACGCAGGTTGGTGATTTCTGCATCTGTGAGACCATTGGTGTCTTTGCCTTCGATCAGCATCGTCCCTGCCGTTTGGCGGTCGAGCAGGCCGATGATGTTCAAAAGCGTGCTTTTGCCGGAACCAGACGGACCTATAACGGCACAGAACTCGCCCTTGTCGACCACAAGGTCGATGCCATGCAGCACTTCGGTCTAAAACTCGGTGCCGACGCCAAACGACTTGCGGATGTCGCGAAGTTCAAGAACATGATCGCGGGATTTCTCAGCCACGGATCGCATCCACCGGGTTCAGCTTTGCGGCGCTGATGGCAGGCAGCACTGCGGTGAAAAGCCCCGTTATCGTTGCGACACCACCCGTGATCAAAATCAGTGACAGTGGCAGGGAGATTGGGAAAAACACAGTTCCATCCGGATTTCGCGCCAGTGTTTTCCAGAGAATCACGAACACATATGCAAGCGCGGATCCTGCGATAGAGCCAGCCAGTCCGACGATCGCTCCCTGGACCAGAAACACCCGCATCACCTGTCCACGTGAGGCCCCCATTGCGCGTAAGATACCGATCTCGCTTGAGCGCTGCACCACCGAAACGACCAGAACGCTCGCTATGCCGAGGGCGACCGCGAGAGCTACAAAAAACTCAATTGCAAAAAAGGAAATGCTTTGTGTGTTGAGCGCGGTGAACAATTGTTCCAGCGCCTTGATCCAGCTTTCGGCATTTAATCCGAGGGAGGATCTTAGTTCCGCAGCGACGACTTCGGCTTGATAAGGGTCTGCGAGCTTGATGCCTATGCCAGTGAGGCCGCCAGGCACGGACATGAGAGATTGCGCCGAGCGCAGTGATACCAAAATGCTTCGGCCATTGGCCTGCCTGTTGCCAAGGTCAAAAACGCCGTTGACTGTGTAAACCACGTCAACATTTCCCGAGCGAAGACGCAATTTGTCACCTGTGGAAACTCCAAGATCGGATGCCAGATCTTTTCCGATCAAAGCAGTTGACGGCGGAAGTTCCGCTGCACCAGAAAGCATCTTCGATGGAATGTCTGAAATCTTGTAATAGGAATCAGGTTCGATGCCGATGATCGAAACACCCTTTGTGGTCTCTCCAAGAACGGCTGAGCCAGAGCCGGAAACCGTGGGCGAAATGGCCACAACATCCAATCGAGAGCGCAGATTTCGCACGATTTCCTGCCACTGGTCGATTGTATTGATGCGCTGTGCGGGCATTTGAATGATGGGCAATTCAAGCGGGCCGCCAATGGGCAGTAAAGGTCGGGCTGCTTCTTCCACTGGCGAGACATTGATATGGGCTTGTTCGGACAGAACCTGATTGAAGATGTTGGCCTGTACCCCGCTTAACATGGCGGACATGAATACAATTACAGACACGCCCACTGCCGCCCCAACAACAGTCAATAGCGTCTGTGAGCTGCCTTCCTTTAAAAAGCGCACTGCGACAATCCACTCAAAGGGCAACGGGATTTTCATTTTTCTACCGGAAGAACCGTGCGGACTTTCTGTCCAACAGTGATTGTCGTAACGGCGGAGGGAACAACCAAATCACCCTCAGCAAGTCCGCTGATTATTTCTGTTTTTCCGGCGCCGGTCGCCCCTGTGACAACCTCCTTGTCAACGACACGCCCATCGGCAATGGCGAACACATGTGGCTTGCTACTGGTTGCATCACGGATAGCGCTGGTGTCGAGCACCAGCGCCTTGTTGCGACGGAGTATTTCGATATCGACCGAAACGGTCATGCCTTCCTTGAGATAGGCCGGAGGCTCGGGCACATTGAGCTTAACCTCAAACGAGCCGCGGTCGGAATCGATTATCGGGTTGATGAAGCTCAGAGTGGCATTGAACCGTTCATCCGGATAGGCATCGGGAGAGGCAATTGCCGCAAGGCCGATTTTGATCTTTCCGAAATTGCGCTCGTCAATCAACAGCACCAGCCGCTTGGCGATAGCAGGCGCAAATTCGATGAGCCCGACGCCGGACTGGACCACCATGCCGACCTCGACGGATCTTGAAATTATGCTGCCGTCGGCTGGCGCCAGAAGCCTGGTGTTTTTCAGTTTGATTTCAGCAGCCCGCGCCAAGGCCTTCGATTGTTCGAGCACAGATAGCGCCAATAAGAAATCATTGCCTTTGGGGGAGACATTGGCGACGGTGGCTTCGGCGTTTCGAACTTGTGACTGCGCGATGTCCCGCGCCTGCTTAGCGTCATCCAGCGTCGCGTCGCTGACAAGTCCAGCCACAGCCAGTTGACTGACGCGCTCGTATTTTTGTTGCGTATTTTTGAGAGTCGCCAGTGCTTGCGCGAGCGTTTCCCTGGCGCTGGCCAGACCGCTGCCACCGATTTGGGAAAGCTTTGCCTCTGACTGGCGCACGGCTGCCTCTACCTGTTCCAACGCAGAGCGCGCATCGCCCTCGTCGATGGTGACGAGAATATCGCCTTTTGCAACTTGGTCGCCTTCATTGACCAAAACGTCGGAGACAACGCCCCCAGATGCCATGCCAAGTAAAACCACTGAGGGTGTTTCAACCCGTCCCGTCGCAACAATGGTTTGTACAATATCACTGCGCGTGACGACCGCAGGAGTGACCAAAACGCCGCGGACAATCGACAAGCCAAACCAAATGCCAAGGGCAATAGCGGCAAGAATTGCAATCGATACGGCTGCTTTTTTAAAATTTGGCATCATGTCCAATTAATAAGTCCATACCCTAATTTGATGTTTGTCATAGTCGCCCCGACAAAATCAACACAAGTAAATCGATGACAACAATACCAAGGCCGCCGCTTGGCACATAATCCCAATCTTCCGCGTGAGACCAAGCTGGAAATGCACCAACGAGAAATGGCCTGAGGATAATCAGGGGTATGGTGCTGACGCCGACGTGTGAACATCGATTTGGAATCTATAATTCCTGTCCCGTTTCATGTTTTACTCTAGCGAGCAAATAATGGGCTGATTAAGCATCGGAATCTACTCAGTTGCTGTGGTGCCGTGCATCAGAATTGGCTTCGAGAATTTCAAATAATTCCGCTTGAAAATCACACGTGGCAAGCCCCGTGTCGCGACAGTCCCTACGGCGGCAATCATGGTTGCTGTCGGCCGCATACCCGAAGCTGGATATTGTCATCGCCTTATTTCCTGGCAGGAGCGGGCGTCATTTTGAAGCAACCTGTCTTGGCTAACAGCGGCGGCTTCACATTCAACTACGACTAGAGACATTTCATTGCGCAACATGCCCGGCTCGCGAAAACTGTTCACGTGCTCGCGAACGGCTGTTATCCCAGTCGAAGGCCAATATCTGCCGATCCGGAAACCGGCGCCACATCTGTCGGCAATGCGCCTTTGTGTCGGCATTCCGTCGGCATTTTGCTGCTAACCGAAGCGGACATACTCTGACAATCTTCTAAGAAAGCTCGTCGTTAGATCAGGCTGCAGTTTCTACCAGGGGATCGCAACCAACAGTAAGCTTGCGATGAAATTCGCGGTGATGAAATAAGGCGCGTTCAAAAGGTCATTTTGAATTGGCCGCTGGAGCAGATATTGAAGGCGAGCGGGGTTATGGCTATCGACTGATCGAAGACCATACGCTGCCGACCTAAACCTTTGATTGCATGGAGATCGAGGCACTTGCTCTGGAGATGGTTGAGGTCAGCCGCATGGGCGATACTTCGCTGGCCAAGGCAGCGACGTCTGTGCTTGCAAAGGTTGCCGCCACCCTTCCCAGTGAGGGCGAGCAGCATCTATTCCATGCTATTTCACAAGTATACAGACGTGATGTTCGCTTCGCCCATACAAGCAATTTGGACATTCTTCGCGAGGTGCGCTGGAAGGAGACGGAGCTCACAATATCGTATGGCCGACAAGGGCCATTCGGTCACAAAGCGAGCGATCCTTCCGCTCGCTATCATTTATGCGGAAAAATCGCTGATTGTGCTGGCTTGGTCCAATTGGCGCGAAATGTTTCGGATGTTTTATACTAACCGAATTCTCAAAGCAGAGATGACGAAGGAGGCATTCCGACCAAGCCGCGTTGTATTGTTGTGTGAATACATAGCAGGCTCAGGCGGCAGGCCGGCTGACGTGCGGTTCACACCGATCCCATGTTTAAAGCCATCTTGAGGCGCACTTACAGCCGGAGCAATGTCTGCTCTTGGGAAGCCATGACACTTGCCTGTTTGACTGAATTGGGGTCGGAAGCTGTTGTCAACAAGAACAAATGAGAACGGCGCCTATGCCACGTTTTCTACTCGAGAGACGTCAGTCGACTTTCGGCCCAATCTCTTTCGTTTCAAATATGCGTTGCTAATGACTCCTTTCTTTGAAAAACGGCATCCCGAAAAGTGCGATGGGCGTCCACGGCATTCTGGCGCATAGCAAGCGCGAGCATAAATTTGAACGTGCCTCTTCATCCATGAAAATAAATTAGGAGGGAAAGCCAAATTCCGGCATGCCCCCGAAATTGACGAATGGCTGTTACCAACGCGCTCCACGCATTGCTTCATCGAGGTGGCCCTGAGCACCTAAAGAGATGGGACCACCTTCTGAAAAGGTGAACGACCAGTTTCCAATATGAAAAGAAACTTTTGGCTCACTGAAGACCAAATTCACATGGCCGATGTATAAAATGATAGGTCGGCAGCCATATCTAGATTATAAAATTTTTTATATTTTCCAATAACTTACAAAATAAAAATGGTGCTGCGAGGGAGGATTGAATTCTGCAATAGAGGTAGCATACCATTGATTTTAAAGGATAAAAATGGTCTCGCAGTTGAAGTTTTGTAGCGCTGTAGCGCACATAATTTTGTAGCAAATTTCCATTCCGATTGCCGGTCGGTTTGTTGTTCAATCCTCAAACTCCCCCTCGCAATGACAGCAGTGTCTGTCGATCAACCGGGGCTTCACGTATACCGCATTCGCAATGCTGCACATCTTGGATTGTGTCGAAGGATTTAAAGTCTTGTTTGAAACAATTAATTATTTAAAAACAGATACTTAATTCAACCAGTTCTGTAGCGCACCCTATCGTATTGTCGGCTAAACAG
>JANMEX010000405.1:0-5845 GCA_031377485.1 Phyllobacteriaceae bacterium | reverse complement strand
CGTGCTTCTGTTGTGCGCTTCACTGTGGTTTCCATGGGTAGCTCCTGTGTTCACTGATTCAGACACTCGGTACCCCAGAAAGGTTTGCGCGGCAGGCCTCTTTTCGAGGACTGCCGCGCAACAGGTGATTCACGGACGGGGTGGGATTCGAACCCACGGTACGCTATTAACGTACACACACTTTCCAGGCGTGCGCCTTAAACCACTCGGCCACCTGTCCGTACCATGTCGCCCGGCTGGAAAATTCCGGGCGGACTTTCAGTTGCCAGACAAAACAGATGCCAACCCATGAAAGCGCGCTCCTTATAACGGGAAAGCGCCAAGGTTCAACTGCAAATTCGGCGAAATATTCGTTCGCGCGTTTCGGTCAAATCGCCATCATCAAGATTGCCGTTTTGCGCATGAGCCTTTATCTCTTTCATCGCACTGCCTGATAACGGCAGGAGTTTGACGAGGTTTTCTCTTGATACGTTTCATTTTCCGGCTTTTCGCGTTGATCTTTCTCGCCGTCGCAGTGATTGCAGCCGTGGTGGACACCTCGCGCAGTATTGCGGCATCCAAATTGGTCTTGACCTCGCTTGGCAAGGGATGGGCAGATTTTGCGCCAAACACGCTCAGCGCAACACAAAGCTTTGTTCAATCCAGAATGCCGGAAATGATTTATGATCCGGGGTTCCTGTTTCTGATTGCAATGCCGGCAGCTGCGGTTTTTGCCATACTGGCCGCTGTTTTTTACGCGATCGGAGCCAAGCGGGAGCGTCCATTCGGAAATTTTGCTGCCCGCTGAACGGCCTTTCAAACTTAAAATGTTCCGGAGACACGACGATGTATCTGATCGACATGTTCAACAAGAAGATGAAGCTTCCGGGAAAAGGTGAAGCGTTGAAAGGGCGGGCAACGCCAATTCCAACAGCGCGCAATCATTACGTCAACGGACGCCCACTCAAAGGACCATACCCGGAAGGCTTTGAAACAGCGGTGCTGGCGCTTGGTTGCTATTGGGGCGCAGAGCGACTGTTCTGGGAAACGCCGGGCGTGTGGGTTACGGCCGCAGGCTTTGTCGGCGGCGAAACGCCAAACCCGACATATCAGGAAACTTGCACTGGATTGACCGGGCATACCGAGGCCGTGTTGGTCGTCTATGATCCTCAAATGATTTCTTATGAAAGATTGCTGGCGATCTTTTGGGAAGCGCATGATCCGACACAGGGCATGCGGCAAGGCAATGACATCGGAACGGCCTACCGTTCCGGGATTTATCCGCTAACGAGCACCCAAATGCAATCGTCCTTGGCCTCACGGGACGCCTATCAACTTGCTTTGCGGGCAGCAGGACGGGACAAGATCACGACGGAAATCCGCGAAGGGCAAATTTTCTATTTTGCCGAAGAGTTTCACCAGCAGTATCTGGCAAAAAATCCGGACGGTTACTGCGCGATGCGCGGCACCGGCGTGGCATGCCCGATTGCGGCTCAGGCCTGAATTCAAAGCACCTGAAAAAGTCTTCTGATGCGGCCAAGCATGCCTGTTAAATTTGTCCGCAAGGTCAAAGATTCATGGTGATATTTGTCACGGCTCGTGCAACATTCTCCTCGGCCGGGAGGGATGAACCCTCCCGCTGGTTGCGTTGCATGGGTAGAATTGATGCGGCGCGTCCGTCAAAAAATTTAAACCAACAGGGTTGGACATCATGAAAAAAATTCTCACCGGCTTTCTGGCCGCAACAGCGCTGACGCTGTCGACCTTTGCTGCATTTGCAGAAGGCGAACCGGCAGTATTGTTTGATCTGGGCGGAAAGTTCGACAAATCTTTCAATGAAGCCGCCTTCAACGGCGCTGAAAAGTGGAAAGCTGAATCCGGCAAAGCCTATATGGAATTCGAATTGCAGAATTCCGACCAGCGTGAACAGGCGCTGCGCAAGTTCGCTGAAGGCGGTGCAAACCCGGTTGTGGCAGTCGGTTTCATGAATGGTGATGCAATCACCAAGCTCGCTGACGAATTCCCGAAGACCAACTTTGTCATCGTTGACATGGTTGTTGATAAGCCGAACGTCCGTTCGGTCGTGTTCAAGGAACAGGAAGGCTCCTATCTCGTCGGCGTCTTGGCTGCCATGGCATCCAAGACAGGCAAGGGCGGTTTCGTTGGCGGCATGGACATTCCGCTGATCTCCAAGTTCGGTTGCGGTTTTGTCGGGGGCTTCAAGTCGGTCAAGGCAGATGGCGAAGTTTTCATGAACATGACCGGCGATACACCGGCCGCTTGGAATGATCCGGTCAAGGGCGGCGAATTGGCGAAGTCCCAGTTCGATCGTGGTGCGGATGTTGTCTATGCAGCTGCCGGCCAGACCGGTCTTGGCGTGCTGCAAGCGGCAAAAGACGCAGGCAAGCTCTCCATCGGCGTCGATTCAAACCAGAATGGCGTGCAGCCAGGTTCGGTTCTGACGTCCATGCTCAAGCGCGTTGACGTTGCCGTGTACAACTCCTTTGCCGATGCGCAAGGCGGCAAGTTCACCGGCGGTTTCAACGTCCTCGGCCTCAAGGAAGGCGGCGTTGATTACGCAATGGATGACAACAACAAGGCGCTTGTCACCGACGAAATGAAGGCAGCGGTCGAAAAGGCCAAGGCTGACATCATTGCCGGCACAGTAGAGGTTCATGACTTCATGGCCGACAACAAGTGCCCGTATTGATCTGAATGACACGAACTGAAGCAAACCGCCGGAGGAAACTCCGGCGGTTTTGTTTTGGCGTTTGGCTAAGGAATCAGCCATCATGCGCCTATGCCGATCATCAACCTCGGAAAGACCAACCCGCTAGAGGACGGCCGCCAATCGCAGCGGGCTCTGGCCGTGCGGCGAGGCGTGCAGCGGCTGTTCATCGACATGGGCCACACGATGCTGCCGGAAGTGACGCTGGCAACCGGAAGGCGCGCGGATTTGATCGCGTTGACTAACAAGGGCGAATTCTGGATTGTCGAGATCAAGTCCTCAATTCAGGACATGCAGGTTGATCGCAAATGGCCTGAATACCGCGCTTATTGCGACCGGTTGTTTTTCGCCACGCTGCCGGATGTGCCGGTCGATATATTTCCTGTCGAATGCGGCTTCCTGATTTCTGATGGGTATGGTGCCGAACTTTTGCGAGAAGCGCCGCACCATCCACTCGCTGCTGCCAGTCGCAAGGCGCTGCTGCTTCGGTTTGCCCGATCCGGCGCACAGCGGATGCTGGCTGCGGAACTCGCCGGGATTGACGTCGCAAGTTTGCCTGATGAGTGAAAATTACCTCTTGTCCGCGTCGATGATATCGCGCGCAGCCTTTTCAAGGATTGTCCGGATTCGTAAGACTTCCGCCTCGCTCCAGCCGCTTGCTTTTGCCATGATCGCGTGGCGCAGCGTCATGATGGCATGCATCAAAACGTCCGGCACCGGCTCGCTGGCTTTCGCGCCTGCCATGATGTCGATGCGGGTCATCAAGGCTTTCACCTGATCAGAATTTGCCGCCAGATATTGCCGTCCCGCCAAAGTTGCCGAATAGGATTTCTTGCCACCGCTTGCCGCCTCGCTTTCAATCAGTTCCTGCTCTTCCAGCAAGGTCAATGTCGGGTAGATCGCACCGGGGCTTGGTGCATAGCTGCCGCCGAACTTTGCCTCGATGGTACGGATGAGATCGTAGCCGTGGCTCGGCGTATCGGCGATCAGTGCGAGCAATAGGAGGCGCAAATCACCGGGGCCGAACATCCGCCCGGGTCTGCCGCCACCCATTGAGCCGCCCGGGCCGAACGGACCGCCGCGCATGAATGACGGGCCTCCCCAGCCAAAGCCCTTGCCGCCGCCTTTTCGTGCCCAGCCCCATTTCGGGCCACAGCTCTTGTCATCTTCTTTTGTCATGGTTCATTCCAAATTCTTCAAACACAATACCCTGCACCGGCTTCCCGGCACAGGGCAAAGTATTGATTTGCATCGCGGCTTTTATTCCGCGGTGTCGCCTGCTTTGTTTCGTGCGGCCTGGAATGCGTCGAACGCGTCCTGATCGCGTTTGCGGCGCTGTTCGGCGCGATGCTCGGCAAATGCCCGGCGCTCTTCTTCAAGCTCATTCAATACAGTGGCGCGATGTTCATCAAAGGCGACATTGCCGGTCCGGCCCATGCCGCGTCCACGCCCGCAACCGTGTCGGCCTGCAAAGCCCTGTCCATGGTTGCCATGTTCGCCCAAACCTTCACCGCCATTGCGGAAGCGGCGCTCATTCCACACAAAGTAGGCAAGTGCAGCAACGCCGAGTGGCGGGAAGACGGCGAACCCGCCAATAACGGCCAGTGCTTTGTACGGGTTGAAACCCGGACGCTTTGCCCAGCCGAATGTATCTCCATGGCCGTGCCGGAAGTGGTGTTCGCTGTTTGCAGTGCCATCAGTATTCATTTTGTTTTCGTAAGACATTTGATTTCCTTTCTGCTGTACGATAGGTCTAAAGATATATCTTAAGATAGCTCGCACAAGAGGCGGGAGATTAAATATTTGTCATGACTAAGGGGTGCGGTGAGGGGGCAGTATTTTTCTTAATGGGCATGGCCCGCAAAATTCTTTGAAATAAATCTACACGTTCACCCATATGAGTGATGCAACCTTTTCGCATGTGTCTATCCTATAACTCGTGGTTGGCCAGCGCGTTGAAAACGGCAATCCGCCACATCCATCCGGGGCGCAACTTGAAGTGAATGGTCGTTCATAAGAACGCCCATAGACAAACCTTTGACCCGAAACATGGGAGTTGCACGATGTCATCCAAAGATATGCAAGGCGAATACACCGGTCGGTTGCTGCTTGTAGGCAAGCCAAAAAACGCGAAATCGACCATTGCGTCCATCAAAGCCGAAACTGGCCTTTCCGTCGCCAGTTCGCGTGATTTCAAGGATCAGTCCGTCGGCGTCGAAGCCTTGAGCGAAGGCGACAGGGTTTACTTTGATGAAATCGGAATCACGGTCATCACACCGAAAGAGGACGATCACTTCTCGAAGCTTTCGATGGCGAAGTCTCTGTCAATTGCCGAAGAAGACTTTCCAATTTTGGAACCCGAGCGGATTGTCTATGCAATTGACGAAAATTTCGGAGACTATCTGCGCGGCTTCCGCGACGCGGTGAATGCCGTATCGGACAAATATGGCAATGTAACTGAAGCACCTGCGATGGAGGACCTGGCAACCACACTTGCAAACGGCAGCACCTGGGGTTTGCAGGTCACCAAAACGGTTGTTGGATTTCCGTTTTCCCAGACGCGCAGTGGATCAGGGATCAAGGTCGCCGTTCTCGACACCGGTTTCGATTTGAATCACCCGGACTTTGCCGGCCGGACAATTGTCAGCCAGTCATTTGTGCCAGGCGAAGCCGTCAGGACGGGCACAGCCACGGCACCCACTGCATCGGCACTGCCTGCGGCCCATTGGAGCCAACGGACCAAAGCCGCGAACGCTATGGCATCGCCTATGCGGCCGACATCTATGCCGGAAAGGTCCTCAGCAACGCCGGCAGCGGCGCAGATGGATGGATTCTCGGCGGCATCAATTGGGCAATTGCACAAGGATGTCAGGTGATTTCCATGTCCCTTGGCGCGCCGACGAGCGAAGGTGGCTTTTCGCAGGCTTATGAAAATGCTGCCCAAGCGGCACTGAACGCTGGAACCTTGATCGTTGCGGCAGCGGGAAACAGCTTTGGTCAGCCAGTTGGCCACCCCGCAAATTGCCCCTCGATCATGGCAGTTGGCGCCGTGGACCAAAATCTCATCAAAGCCGATTTCTCCAACATCTCCTTCTTCCCTCCGCATGGCAGCGTGGACATTGTCGGACCCGGCGTTGG
>JANMEX010000380.1:0-16683 GCA_031377485.1 Phyllobacteriaceae bacterium | reverse complement strand
AACCGCCGCCCTTTGCCTGTTCGAGATCAGGAAGTGGCTATTACCAGCCTGCGCCTTTGAGTTCGGTCAGCTTGGCTTCCAACAGCGCCAGATTGTCCGCTGATGTGCCGTTGCCCGACAGTGTGTCGTGCACGGCCGACCAGAACAGCGAAGAAACTTCGTTGTACTTGGTCTTGGTCGGAGCTGAAGGGCGCGGAACAGCGTTCTGGAAGATCGCCTTCCACTTGACGATAACCGGCTGCTTGGCAGCGACGTCGGCATCATCATACACAGCCGGGATGGTCGGCAGATGGCTCTGTTCGAGAGCATTTGCCTTCTGCACCTCAGCCGAAGCAAGGAACATCACTAGCTTTGTCGCTTCGTCAGGGCTCTTGGAGTATTTCGAGACAGCCAAGTTCCAGCCGCCGAGCGTTGCAGCCGAGCCGCCGCCTTCGCCGCCAGCCGGCAGCGGAACAACGTCGAACAGGCCCTTGACCTTGGAGTCATCACCATTGCCGAGTGAGAACGCGTAAGGCCAGTTGCGCATGAACACGGCATTGCCGAGTTGCCAAACGCCACGTGACTCTTCTTCCTGGTAAGCCAGAACGCCCTTCGGCGAAATCGTGCCGACCCAGCCCTTGGCGCGATCAAGCGCTTCGGCTGCCTTCGGGTTGTTGATCGAAATGGTGCCATCAGCTTCGACGATTTGACCGCCGCCGTTCGACTTTACCCATTCCAGCGCATCGCAGGTCAGGCCTTCATAAGCATTGCCCTGGAACACAAAGCCCTGCAGGTCGGCGCTCTTTTCGCCGTCCAAGACTGTTTTGGCCGCAGCAGCCATTTCGTCCCAGGTCTTGGGAGCGGAAAGCTTGTACTTGTCCAGAAGGTCCTTGCGGAAATAAAGTGCCGGTGCATCGGTGAAATAAGGCATTGCGACAAGCGCGCCGTTCACAGTCTGCGATTCAATGATCGACGGGAAGTGAGACGCAGCGACATCCTTGGCAGCAGCGGTCAGGTCGACGAACTGGTCAGCGAGCTGCGGGGCCCAAATCACATCGGTCATGTAAACATCGATGTCGGTGTTGCCGGCAGCGAGCCACAGCTTGTATTGGCCAAACTGGTCGGTCGTCGACGACGGCATCGGAACGATGGTCACCTTGTTGCCGGTATCGGCAGCAAACTTGTCGAGCTGCTTTTGCATGAATGCAAGGTCCGTTCCGGTGGCGCCGGAAACGACCGACAGATCGGCGGCGGCAGCGATGCCGGACAACAGCATGGTTCCTGCTGCAAGGCCTGCGAACAGTGACTTGATTTTCATTGGTATTCCTCCCGATAGATATTGAACAAATTAGGCCGGGCGATCCGCGAATATCCTCCCAGACACGCGACGGCCAAAGCGACATCTATTTCAATTCGAAACAAAATTTGAAAGCGCTTTAAATTATTAATCCCATATTACGGATTTTTGTCAAGTGCCAGTGTGCTCTATGCCGCCAAAACATGAATACAGATTTGGAATTTCAGATAATATCAATATTTTTCAATGCCATATTGAATTCCCGGTCGAACACCATCCGCACAGTAAAGTTGCTCATCTTGCTAATGCCCGGCACTTGGTCCAGTGTTGAAATCGATAACGCTTTCAAATGGAGAGACTGTCCAGGCAAAAATGTAGCAGGTCAGTTGAAAGTGTTGGCAAGGATGTATCGTTTTCGGGGGAGTTGTCGCGGTTTGATGCAGAACTGCGACGTGAACAAATCGCATGAACTTGAAAGAATTTTCACGCATATTGGGCTTGTCGCAGACGACTGTAAGCCGCGCGCTTTCAGGATATCCTGAAGTAAAAGCGGAAACACGTGAACGCGTGGCCGAGGCTGCGCGCAAATATGGCTACCATCCAAACCGTGCCGCCATCGGTTTGGCAACGGGCCGCGCCGGCGCTATTGGCATCGTGTTTCGCGGCGGTTCTGAGTTTGGTCCGCACACCAGCGAGTTCATGGGTGGTCTTGGCACGCGTCTTGAGGAAGACGGGATCGACATGCTGTTGTCGACCGTCGATTCCCGCGAGGCAGAGCTTCAAACTTACCGCCGCCTTGCCGCATCAAAACGTGTCGATGCTGTCATCCTTCATTCACCGACCATGGAAGATGATCGCATTGCCTTTCTGACCCAGCTCGGTTTGCCGTTCATTCTGCACGGGCGAACGGAATCCAGCCTGCCGTATCATTTCATGGATATCGATAATTTCGGCGCCTTTAACCAGGCTGCTGGCTATTTGGCAGATCTTGGCCATTCGCGCATTGCTTTCATCAACGGGTTGAAGGGGCGCACTTTCGCGGAACATCGCGACCAAGGCTACCGTGCTGCATTTGCAGAACGCGGCTTGAGCGTTGACGAAACACTGCTGGGCAATGGTGATTTTACTGACGAGATGGGTTTCCGCCTTATGGGCGGATTTCTGGATTTGCCAGAACGCCCGACTGCGGTGATTGCAGGGTCGATGATGTCTGCGCTCGGCGCGATGCGCGCTGTCCGGACGGCAGGCTTGAAGCTCGGCAAGGATATATCACTGATCGCGCACGACGACGTGTTTCCTTACATCAGCGCCGACAATATGGTTCCCACGGTCTCGACAACGCGCTCGTCTATCCGCGCGGCTGGAGTGCGCATTGGCGAGATGCTGCATGACATTCTGGCTGGCAAGGACGACGGCTATTTCAACGACGTCTGGCCTGTCGAACTTGTTTTGCGCGATTCCACCGGACCTGCACTCACACTGCCCGCAAAGGCTGGCGTTCGCTGATCGTGTGACAGTCGTCTTGATCCCGGCTTAGAACGCCTGCACTAAAAATCAGGCTTTCAATTCCTGGCGCTTGTCTTCTGAAACAATTGCCAAGTCCAGAATCTTTTGAATGTTTGCCGCGTGGCGGAACGATGGCTCCTGGTTCTTGTGCTCACGCACAGCAAGAACAAACCGATCATAGTTTGTTGGCACAGTGCCTGCGTCAATGTCGTGCCAGGTCGCCGTTTCGATATCCTTGCCGGAACATCCGCGCAGTGTGGATCCTTCCGTGGTGTGGCGAACCTCAAGACTGCCTTTCTCGCCATATATGCGAAGTTTCAGTTCGTTCAGATGTCCGGTCGCCCAACGCGTGGCATGGACAACACCAAGGGCACCATTGTTGAAATCAACGGCCATTGTGAACGAGTCATTGGCGTCCAGATCATACTCACCGATCTTGTTGCCGGGAGCCTTGTCAAAGGTTTTCAAGCGGCAAAACACATTGTCAATGTCCAGCCCAGAGCCGAAGCTGGCGAAATCAAGGATGTGAATACCGACATCGCCCAGCACGCCATTGGAGCCATGCTTCTTTGACAGGCGCCACAGCCATTGCGTTTCCGTGCGCCAGTCGCCCCAAGCTTTGGCAACCAGCCAACTCTGCAGATAACTCGCCTCGACATGGCGGATGGTGCCAAGTTCACCGGCCAGAACCATCTCACGCGCTTTTTGCAACGGTGCCACGTTCCGGTATGTAAGATTTACCATATTGATGACGCCTGCCCTTTCGGCAGTTTCGGTCATCTCCAAGGCCTTGGCATAATTTTCCGCCAGCGGCTTTTCGCACATCACATGCTTGCCAGCTTTCAAAAGCGCCATCGTTGTCGGGTGGTGTATCTTGTCGGGCGTGACATTGGTTGCCGAGTCGAACTTGCCCCAGGCAATCGCGTCTTCCAATGAACTGAAACGATTTTTTATGTTGTGCTTGTCGCAGAATGCATCGGCACGTTCTTTGGAAACATCGACACCACCGACGATTTCAACGCCGTCAATCTTGGCAAAATGTTCGGCATGGTGGTTGGCCATGCCCCCGGTTCCGACGATGAGGAGGCGCATTGTTTTCTACTCCCTCAGCGATAACCGGCTTCGCCGGCTTGATGTAGTTTCGGGCCGCGCTCTTCAATCTTTTCCAGCGCCTTTTCGACCGGCACATTTGGTGCGTCATGGATCGACTTTTGCTGGTTGGCCACATTGTAAGCCCACTTCACCGAGTTGCGCAGCACCTTGCGCACATTCGCGTCGTGATATGTGGGATAGGTTTCATGGCCCGGTCGGAAGTAGAAAATATTCCCCGCACCACGACGGTACGTAAGTCCTGACCGGAACACCTCGCCGCCTTGGAACCAAGAGATAAAGACGGTTTCAAGCGGCTCTGGGACAGCGAACTGTTCGCCATACATTTCTTCGTATTCAATCTCGAAATATTCGCCGAGACCTTCGGCAATCGGATGGCTCGGGTTGATGACCCAGAGTCGCTCGCGCTCTCCAGCCTCACGCCATTTCAGCCCGCATGGCGTGCCCATCAATTTCTTGAAAATCTTGGAATAATGGCCGGAATGCAAGACGATCAGGCCCATCCCTTCCCATACCCGCTTGGCAACACGCTCAACGATTTCATCGGCGACCGCGCCATGGTCCTTGTGTCCCCACCAGACCAGAACGTCGGTCTCAGCCAAACGCGCCTCCGAAAGGCCATGCTCCGGTTGCTGCAGCCAAGCAGTGGTGGCGGAAATGCCCTTGTCTTCATTCAATGCCGCAGCAATGGTTTCATGCATGGTCAATGGATAAACTTCCGCGACGACCTTGTTGATCTGCTCGTGGATGTTTTCACCCCAAACGATAGTGCGAATGGCCATAGTATCCTCCCGGGATTCGAAAAATGTCATGACTGCTGGCTGCATAACCGCATAATTGAAAGCGGTTTCAATTTCAAAAACTAAACCGGGATTGTGTTTCGCGCAAGTGGTTTGCTGGCATTTTTTCTGCGCCGCTCGAACGGTTTACTTTTTTGCCGCGCTGCTCATCAACGCCTTGATGCGTTTGTCTTCGGCAGCATCAAAGGCCAACTGCGCCTTGTGATGGCGGGCCTGCACACTCGCCAGCGCTTTTTTCACTTTCGCTTCAAGCACATCACAGTTTTTCTGCGGCGGAATCTTGAGAACCTGGTTTTCCATCTCCAGCGCTGCCGCTTCGCCGATCTTGATGTGAATACCCTCATGTAGCTTGGCGTAATCGGCAAACATGTCGAAGCCATCCTGCAAATCGGCAGAGGCACCCTTGCGGTTTGTCCAGCGCGGCATGGTGATTTTGGCGTTCAGCTTGAATTTTGCAGAGCGTATCCTGCACCCATCAACCGTTTCGACGGGAACAATTGATACGGGCACAATCGTCAGCTGGGTGGCCGCAAACGCATCTCCGCTCATCGGACCATTGCGCGCGATGCTGCTATCCAGCGCTTTTCCAGTTGAACCGGAAACCTCATAATATCCTGTGGACACTGAGGTCGAACTGCACGCAGCAAGAAGCCCAAGGGCGGGCACCAAAAAATATGGCAACAATTGCATATTAAAACACCTGCTTGACCGGCGCAAAAAATCCGCCGTTGATTATTAAATTATCAAAATCGCTCAAATAAACCATCACAGCTTTGCACCATTTGCAAAAAAGAAAAAGCCGGGGACTGATCCCCGGCTTTCAATTTTCAATACGTGGCGTTCACACTTCGTCAGTGCGCGACGGTCGACAATGCTTCATCTTCGACCACGGCAGCGACCGGTGTCACCGGCTCGGTCCATTCGATCGGCACTGGCTGGCGTGTCAGTGCATGCTTTAGCACTTCCGACACATGTCCGACCGGTATGATCTCCATGCCGTTTTTCACATTGTCCGGAATATCCGCCAGATCCTTGGCATTTTCTTCCGGGATCAGCACCGTCTTGATGCCGCCGCGCAAAGCTGCGAGCAGCTTTTCCTTGAGTCCGCCAATCGGCAGCACCCTGCCGCGCAACGTGACTTCACCGGTCATGGCAATGTCAGCGCGGATCGGAATGCCTGTGATCACAGACACAATCGCCGTGGTCATGGCAATGCCTGCGGACGGACCGTCCTTTGGCGTTGCGCCTTCCGGAACGTGGACATGGATGTCACGCTTGTCAAACATCGGCGGTTCGACACCGTAATCAAGCGCACGGGAGCGCACGTAAGACGCAGCCGCGGAAATCGACTCCTTCATCACATCGCGCAGATTGCCAGTCACCGTCATGCGGCCCTTGCCAGGCATCATGACGCTTTCAATGGTGAGCAATTCACCGCCAACTTCGGTCCATGCAAGACCGGTAACAACACCGACCTGATTTTCCGTCTCGGCTGAACCAAAGCGATACTTCGGCACACCAAGATAGTCGGAGATATTTTCCGCCGTTACGTTCACCGATTTTGTCTTGCCGCGCATGATTTCCGTGACGGCCTTGCGGGCAAGTGTCATCAATTCACGCTCGAAAGAACGAACACCGGCTTCGCGTGTGTATATCTGGACGATCGCATGCAGGGCATCATCGCCGACGGAGAATTCCTTCGGCTGCAATGCATGATCACGGATCGCCTTTGGAAGCAGATGCCGCTTGGCGATTTCGACTTTTTCATCTTCCGTATAACCGGCAAGACGAATGATCTCCATGCGGTCCATGAGGGCCGGCGGGATGTTCAGCGTGTTGGCAGTCGTGACGAACATCACATCTGAGAGATTGTATTCAACCTCCAGATAATGATCCATGAAGGCATGGTTCTGTTCCGGGTCCAACACCTCCAGAAGTGCCGATGATGGATCGCCGCGGAAATCCTGGCCCATCTTGTCGATTTCATCGAGCAGGAAGAGCGGGTTTGATTTCTTCGCCTTCTTCATCGACTGGATGACCTTACCGGGCATCGAACCGATATAAGTGCGGCGATGGCCGCGGATTTCAGCCTCGTCACGCACGCCGCCCAGCGCCATGCGCACGAACTCACGGCCCGTGGCTTTCGCAATCGACTTGCCTAGCGAAGTCTTGCCGACACCGGGAGGTCCGACGAGGCACAGGATCGGCCCCTTCAGCTTGTTGGCGCGGGCTTGCACAGCCAGATATTCAACGATGCGGTCCTTGACCTTATCGAGCGCGTAGTGATCAGCGTCGAGCACATCCTGCGCATAATCGAGATCGGTCTTGATCTTGGACCGGCGCGACCATGGCAAAGAAAGAATCCAGTCGAGATAGTTGCGCACCACTGTGGCTTCCGCAGCCATCGGGCTCATCTGGCGCAGCTTCTTGAGTTCCGCGTTGCATTTGTCGCGTGCCTCTTTGGTCAGCTTGGTGCGCTTGATGCGGGCTTCCAGTTCAGCAGCTTCGTCACGGCCATCTTCGCCGTCGCCAAGCTCCTTCTGAATCGCCTTCATCTGCTCATTGAGGTAATATTCGCGCTGGGTCTTTTCCATCTGGCGCTTGACGCGCGAACGGATGCGTTTTTCGACCTGAAGCACGGAAATTTCCGACTCCATGAAGCCCATGGCCTTCTCAAGGCGTCCCTTCACAGACAGCGTGGCCAGCATTTCCTGCTTTTCAGGGATTTTGATCGCAAGATGGGAGGCAACCGTGTCTGCAAGCTTGGAATAATCTTCAATCTGCGCAGTCGCAGCGACGACTTCGGGTGAAACCTTCTTGTTCAGCTTCACATAGTTTTCAAAATCGGCGACCACCGAGCGGGCCAACGCCTCAACTTCGACACGGTCTTCCGAAGGCTCTGACAAAACAGAGACCTGCGCCTCGTGAAAGTCGCTCCTGTCGGAAAATGTCGTAATTTCCGCGCGTGCCATACCTTCGACCAGCACTTTTACAGTACCGTCCGGGAGTTTGAGGAGCTGCAGAACGTTGGCGAGCGTGCCTATCTTGTAGATCGCGTCTGCCGCTGGGTCATCATCTGTCGCGTTCATCTGGGTGACGAGCATGATTTGCTTGTCACCTCCCATGACATCTTCGAGCGCCTTGATCGACTTTTCGCGACCGACAAAGAGCGGGACAATCATGTTCGGGAAGACAACAATGTCGCGCAATGGCAGAACCGCGTGCAGCCCGTCCTCGCTCTTGCCGATCGTCTTCTTTGAAGCAGTCATTTTATTTCCTTCCTCCGGTTTGCACCGGACCGGCCTTTGCTGCCCCGCCACGATTGGCCGGAGGAACAAATCCACTTAACCCTACTTGGAGTGGCTCTCATGCCAGTTCAAGCCGGAATCACGGACATTTTCATCACTTCACACAGTACTTGCAAATGCAAAGCCCACAAAATGAAAAAGCGCGGCTGTTAACCGCGCTTTTCTCAATTCTGTGACTACGTCAATCACGCACTGGCGGAGCTTTTTTCGTCTTTGCGATCAGCGTATATGTAGAGAGGGCGGGCGTTTCCTGAAACTACCTCTTCTGAAATAACAACTTCAGTCACGCCTTCCAAGGTCGGAAGATCAAACATCGTGTCAAGCAGAATGCCTTCCATGATCGAGCGCAATCCGCGTGCGCCGGTCTTGCGTTCGATCGCGCGCTTGGCAATTGCAGACAGTGCGCCTTCATGGAAAGTCAACTCGACATTTTCCATTTCAAACAGGCGCTGATACTGTTTGACCAGTGCGTTCTTTGGCTCGACCAGAATGGTGATCAGCGCCGGTTCATCCAGATCCTCAAGTGTGGCGAGGATCGGCAGACGACCGACAAACTCGGGGATCAGACCAAAACGCAGCAGATCTTCCGGCTCCACCATCCGGAACAGTTCGCCAGAGCGGCGATCTTCCGGCGACGCAACCAGCGCGCCGAAACCGATTGACGTTTTGCGACCACGATCCGAGATAATCCGGTCGAGACCGGCAAAAGCACCGCCGCAGATGAACAATATGTTGGAAGTGTCCACCTGCAGGAATTCCTGTTGCGGATGCTTGCGCCCGCCCTGCGGCGGCACAGATGCAACGGTGCCTTCCATAATCTTCAGCAATGCCTGCTGAACGCCTTCACCCGAAACGTCACGGGTAATCGACGGATTGTCAGACTTGCGCGAAATCTTGTCGATTTCATCGATGTAGACAATGCCGCGCTGGGCGCGTTCCACATTGTAGTCTGCGGCCTGCAACAGCTTGAGGATTATGTTTTCAACGTCCTCGCCGACATAACCGGCCTCGGTCAAAGTCGTTGCGTCTGCCATCGTGAACGGCACGTCGATGATGCGCGCCAGCGTTTGTGCAAGCAAAGTCTTGCCGCAGCCGGTCGGGCCGATCAGCAGGATATTCGACTTTGCCAGTTCGACATCGGCATTCTTCTGTGCGTGGGCAAGACGCTTGTAATGGTTATGGACCGCGACCGACAGCACCTTCTTGGCATGACGCTGACCGATCACATAATCATCAAGAACCTTGATGATTTCCTGTGGTGTCGGCACACCTTCGCGGGACTTGACCATCGAGGTCTTGTTCTCTTCGCGAATAATGTCCATGCACAATTCAACGCATTCGTCGCAGATGAACACGGTTGGACCCGCGATCAGTTTGCGTACTTCATGCTGGCTCTTGCCGCAGAATGAACAGTAGAGCGTGTTCTTTGAATCGCCGCCGCTGTTGACCTTGCTCATTCGACTTCCCTTTCAGTGCGGCGCCCCCTTCAAGGCCACCTTGACCGTTCCCGGCTTTACACCGGTATACCGCCCCCGCACGGGTCACACAAGTTTCAAGCAAGTTTCCCTGCCCCCGCATTCAGCGACCTATCCCGAGACTACGGACACAGGAAGACTGATTCGTCCAGTCAAACGCATGAAACTCAACATACGCTTAACGATTATAGCCGCCTTAACGGCTATTTGTCGTCCAATCGCGCTTAATCAAGCGGCAATCACGCCGCCTGTTCACGCGCTTCAATGACCTTGTCGATCAAACCAAAATCCTTGGCTGTCTGCGCGGTCATGAAATTGTCGCGGTCGAGGGCGTTTTCGATCTCTTCATAAGAGCGCCCGGTGTGGTGGACATAGATCTCGTTCAGGCGGCGCTTCATGTTTTCGATTTCACGCGCCTGGATCAAGATATCTGTCGCCTGACCCTGCGCGCCACCGGACGGCTGATGCACCATCACGCGAGCGTTCGGCAAAGCAAAGCGCATGTCCTTGTGGCCTGCGGCAAGCAAAAGCGACCCCATGGACGCTGCCTGACCGAAACAAAGCGTGGAAACGGCCGGCTTGATGAACTGCATCGTGTCATAAATCGCCATGCCAGACGTCACCACACCGCCCGGCGAGTTGATGTACAGGTTGATCTCCTTTTTCGGGTTTTCCGCTTCAAGGAACAGAAGCTGAGCACAGACCAGCGTTGCCATCCCGTCTTCGATCGGGCCCGTGATGAAAATGATGCGCTCTTTCAACAGACGTGAAAAAATGTCGTAGGCGCGTTCGCCGCGGTTGGTCTGTTCGACGACCATCGGAACAAGGTTCATCGCGGTTTCGACTGGATTTCTCATCGTTGGTCTCCGGCCCGGCGGGCTGTTTGCCGCGTCAAAACGCGGGGAATCAATAAATATTCTTTCAGTTCTTTAGATAGGGCCGACCCGCATGTCTGTTCAAGGGACAGAATCGGTTTGTGTTGAAACTGCCCGAGTCGGTTTAAGACAGGGTAAATGGGACTTTTTTACAACCCAAAATATACTTCAATCAAAGGCAAACAATCCAGAGTTAAAGTAAGTTATGCCCCCGATTGAAACATATCCCCGCTGATTTACGTATCTGGCAAATTCAGGCCATAATCCTGTGGAGAAACAGCGTATTGGCTTGTGATTCGGCTGGTTATGAAGGTGGTTTCCTTCGTTACTCTTCTTATCTGTGCGAGTATGTTTTCAAGCGTTCCGTCGCCTTGCTTGGAAATAAGTTGAACACGCGAGAGGGATGATTGCGATACCCGTGGATCATAGCGGAACTATTGTGGAGACATTTAAACTGATCATGGGGTGGCGCATGTCAGTGGCGGGAAAGACAACCGGTATTTTTGCGTGGCGCATCTCTGCGTTCAGCTTGCTGGTGTCTTTCTGCTTGATTCTCGCAGGACTTCAGGGTGCGCGGGCGACCGATAATTTTCCCGGTGAAACCGTCTCCGGCTCCGGCTCAGTTTCCCGGTCAAGTGTCGGGGCTACGGCAGAAGTCGGTGAACCGACGCCCAACGGCACCGCAGCATTTCAGCCTCTCAATACGATGTGGTATTCTTGGACAGCCGCGAGCGCTGGCACCTTGGTTGTGCAGACCTGCAGTGCGGCAGGCACAACTTTTGACACGGTGCTGGGGGCATTCACCGGCAACGCAGTCAACGCACTCACGCAACTTGCCTTCAACGACGACACAGCCGGATGTGCCGTCACGGTCAACGGTGGCTATGGCAGCCGTGTTACATTGCAAGTTTCTACAGGTACTACCTATCGAATCCAGGTTGACGGTTATGGCGCTGCGACAGGTACATTCCTGCTGCAATACGCCTTCACACCTGCGGCGATCACAGTCACGACAACGGATGCCTCCGCCACTGAAGGCGGCGATACGGCAGCATTCACCATTGCCTTGGCAACAGTGCCGAGCGCGGCGACAGCCGTAGCCATAGCAGCCGACCCCACCGGACAATGCACATTTGCGCCAACTACACTGAATTTTACCACCGCCAATTCGGCAACGCCGCAAACCGTGACTGTGACCGCAGTCAATGACGTGACGCCCGAAGGTGTGCACTCATGCATCACCGGCGCGATAACTGCCAGCGGCTCAAACTATTCTACAGTCACAGGCACGGCACCGACCTTTACCGTCAATGACAATGATCAAGGCATCATTATCGTCAACACGACGCCGACTGCCACGGAAGGCGGAGCAAATGGCGCTTTCACCGTCAAGCTCGCCACTTTGCCGACGGCCAACGTAACCGTGACGATTGCGGCCGATGCTTCCGGCCAGTGCACATTTGCCCCTACACCCCTCACCTTCACAACAGCCAACTGGAACGTGACACAAACAGTCACGACCACGGCCGTCAACGATGCCGTGGTCGAGGGTACGCATTCCTGCACTACGGGTGCAATCAACGCGGCGGGTGGCGGCTACGCAGGCATCACTGGAACGGCGCCGACCTTCTCCATCACCGATAATGATACCGGCACGATCATAGTCACCAACACCGTGCCATCCGCAACCGAAGGCGGGGCGACAGGCGCGTTCACAATTGCGCTCGGCTTCCAACCCTCAGCCTCAGTGACGGTAACGATTGCTGCTGATGTAACCGGCCAATGCACCTTCGCGCCGACGACCTTGACCTTTACGACAGCGAACTGGAACACGGCGCAGCCTGTGACCACGACCGCTGTCAACGATGTTGTGGTCGAAGGCACGCACGCCTGCACCACAGGCGCGATCGCCGCATCTGGCGGCAGCTATACAGGCGTCACCGGCACCGCGCCGACATTTACAATTACCGACAACGACACCGGCGCAATCACCATTGTCAAAACCATCGGCACAGCGACCGAAGGCGGAGCGACCGGGGCATTTACCGTGGTGTTGACTGCACAGCCCGGCAGCAATGTCACGGTGTCCATCGGCGTGGATGCAACTGGCCAATGCACATTTGCGCCGACACCGCTAACCTTCACAAATGCGAACTGGAATGTGGCGCAGTCGGTCACGACAACGGCAGTGAACGACACGCTCGTCGAGGGCGCACATTCCTGCACGACCGGTTCGATTGCTGCTGCCGGCTCGGGCTATACCGGCGTGACTGGTACGTCACAGACGTTCGCGATCACGGACAACGATACCGGCGCGATCACCATCGTCAAAACCATTGGCACAGCAACCGAAGGCGGCGCGACCGGGGCATTCACCGTGGTGCTCACCGCGCAGCCCGGCAGCAATGTCACTGTGTCCATCGGGGTTGATGCTGCGGGCCAATGCACCTTTGCGCCGACGCCACTGACCTTTACAAATGCAAACTGGAATGTGGCGCAGACGGTAACGACCACAGCCGTCAATGATTTGCTGGTTGAAGGAGCCCATTCATGCACCACCGGTACAATTGGTGGCTCCGGCTCCGGCTATACGGGCGTTAACGGCACATCACAGACCTTCACCATCACCGACAATGATACTGCCTCAATTACGCTGACAAAAAATGCCAGCGTGGCAAGCGTGACGAACGCGGGCAATATCATCAACTACACCATCCAGATCAGCAACACCGGCAGCGGCGCGGCCACCGCGATCACTGTCACGGACACGTTGGTTTCGGTCATCTGCCCAACCAGCGGCACGAACACCATCGCGTCTCTTGCTGCTTCATCTTCCGAAACCTGCACTGCGTCCTACACCGTCAGCCAAGCAGACTTTGACAACAATGGCGGCGGCGACGGCGACATTGACAACAGCGCCTCGGCCAGCGGCACATCAGGCGGCGTCCCGGTTTCAGCATCAGGCGTCAAGGCCGTGCTTTGCACGCAAAATCCGAGCCTGACGCTCGTCAAGACAGCAAACAAAGCTGGCCCGCTCGTTGTCGGCGACGTCATCACCTATACTTTCCTTGCCAGCAACACCGGCAATGTGAGTATGGCAAACGTTTCCGTCAGCGAAACGGCTTTCAACGGCACCGCCCCGCCGCTGGGCACACCGACCGGCGAGGTTTTGACCGACGTTGCACCGCTCGGTGACTCGACGGACGCCACGGTCAACAACGGCATCTGGACATCGCTCAAGCCTGGCGATTCCGTCAAGTTCACCATCAATTACACGGTCACGCAGAACGACATTGATCTGCTCTAGTAAGAATTGGATCTGCTTTAGTCAGCGCTGGATTTAGTCCGGAATGTGCCGGATTTGCCGCTTGCAGGGATTGCGAAATTAGTCCCGCTTGGCCAATGTCCCGCGATGACCACACGCCCCGACTATCTCCACTTCGATCCTTCCAACCGCCATGTCCGGCTTGATCCGCATGAGCCTGCCTTCTTTCAAAATCCCTACCCCGCCTATGCCTGGCTGCATGAGAACTGCCCGGTGTTTTACTGGGAAGACTTCGGATATTGGAGTTTTGTCGGCCATGAAGATGTCAACCGCCTGCTGCGCGATCGCACGTTCGGACGCGAGAACCCTGATGGACCGCCTGCCCCGCAAAACTCAGGCCCCCGAGCGCATGTCGCCTACTTTGATGCCGTGGAGGCGCACTCACTTCTTGAACGGGAACCGCCTGTGCACACACGGCTCCGCACGCTCGTCAACAGGGCTTTCGTCTCGCGCCAGGTCGAGCGGCTGCGCCCGCGTATCGAGCAGTTGGCACATCACCTGATCGACGGTTTCGAGCATGAAAAGCAGGTTGATCTCTTGCCGGCATTTGCCACGCCAATTCCACTGATGATCATCGCTGACATGCTCGGCATAGACCATGCGATGGGCGCACAGCTTGTCGGCTGGTCGCACGATATGGTTGCCATGTACATGCACGGGCGCACCCGCGAGCACGAATTGCAAGCTGCGAATTCTGCGCGCGAGTTTGCAGATTTCATCCGGTCGGAAAGTCGTTCGCGCATTGGCACAGCCAAAGACGACCTGCTGACCTTGCTTGCGGAAGCTGGAGCCAACGGCGAAAAACTGACTGAAGATGAATTGGTCTCAACCGCAATCCTGCTGCTTAACGCCGGTCATGAAGCAACAGTCCACCAGATGGGCAATGCCGTGAAGACGATTTTGCAGTCAGGGCAAGATGCACGCACCTTGTTTGCCGACATAAAGGCCGCGGAAGACACGGTCGAGGAAACGCTGCGCTTTGATGCGCCGTTGCACATGTTCACACGCTATGTTTATCGCCCGACTGAACTGGCCGCTGGCGTCGTGTTGAAGCCCGGCGACCAAGTCGCCTTATTGCTCGGCGCGGCAAACCGTGATCCTGCAGCATATGAAAATGCGGGCGCTTTCAAGCCCGGGCGCAGCGACCAGAAGAACGTTACCTTCGGTGCAGGCATTCATTTCTGCATCGGTGCGCCTTTGGCACGGCTGGAGATGCAGGTTGGACTTAAAGTGCTATTTGAGCGTTTGCCTGACCTTCACCTTGCAGAACAGCCCCGCTACCGTGACAGCTATCATTTCCACGGGTTGGAGACATTGAATGCAAATTGGTGACTACAGCTTGATCACATAGTCTTTGCGAGTCGTTTCAATGACTTCCCATGTACCCTTGAAGCCGGGTCTTAAGATAAAGCTGTCGCCGCTTTCAATTCTCACCGGCAGCTTTCCATCTTCAGTGATCACCGAGATACCTGACAGGACGTGGCAATATTCCCATTCGTCGTAAGCTATGCGCCATTTGCCGGGCGTGGATTGCCAAATGCCACAATAGAGGCCGTCGCGTTCCTCGATGTTCCAGCTTGTGTGAACCGGATCACCGGACAAGACTTTCACCGGATCGGGGCGGCTTGTCTCTGGCTCTGTTTGGCCGGTCGCAATTTTTACAAAATGTCTGTCAGTCATGACGATCTCGATTTATCGGGCAATCATTTTGCCATTTGTCAGTGTCCCACATGACCAGACAGCCAAGCGCATATCAACAAATTGTTGCAGATGGGGCCACCTCCTCTGCACCGGTCCTTCACTTGCGATCAACTTGTTCCTGCTAAAACCGCAACAATTGCGCAATTGAACCCAAGGAAAAACACATGGCTGGCGATACCAAGACCGCAAAAGTGACCATCGTCATGGTCGATGGATCTGTCCACAAAGGCGAACTGACAGTCGGTACCTCCGGTCGTCTTGAAAGCGTGCTTTTGGTTGACGCGCCTTTTCTCGAATTCATTCCAAATGAAGGCCAGCCGAGGTTCATAGCCAAGGCGCAGATCGTTTCGGTCGAAGCCGAGAAATTCGTGCGCGAACAGAAAGCCGCGTAAGGCGTTTCTGCTTTTGAATTCATTTTTGAAATAAAGCGGGGCGGCGTTTCACTAAAACGCCGCCCCGTTTCAATTCGGTCATACCCTGTTGGTCGTCAGGCTCAAGCGGCCTTCGCCAAAGCCTGCTCCAGATCCCCAATGATATCAGCCACATTCTCAATGCCGACCGAAAGGCGAACCACGTCCGGCCCTGCGCCAGCGGCAGTCTTTTGTGCGTCGGTCAGTTGCTTGTGCGTCGTGGAGGCCGGATGGATGACCAATGATCGCGTGTCGCCGATGTTGGCGACATGGCTGAACAATTCAAGCGCCTGAACAAGTTTGACACCCGATTCATATCCGCCCTTCAGTCCAAAAGTGAACACGCCGCCTGCGCCCTTCGGCGCGTATTTCTGTTGCAATGCGTGATACTTGTCGTCTTCAAGTCCTGCGTAAGACACCCACGATACAGCCGGGTGCTTTTTAAGCCACGTTGCCACCTTCATCGCGTTTTCGCAGTGGCGCTCCATTCGCAGCGGCAAAGTTTCGATACCGGTCAAAATCTGGAATGCGTTGAATGGCGAAATGGCAGGGCCCAAATCGCGAAGTCCGAGCACTCGGCAGGCGATAGCAAAAGCGAAATTGCCGAACGTCTTGTGCAGTTCGACGCCTGCATACTCGGGACGCGGTGCCGAAAGCATCGGGTAGTTGCCGGACTTTGACCAGTCAAACGTCCCGCCATCGACAATGATGCCGCCCATGGAGTTGCCGTGGCCACCCATGAACTTCGTTAGCGAGTGAATCACAATATCCGCACCATGTTCAATCGGACGAATAAGGCAGGGCGTCGCCATCGTGTTGTCGACGATTAGCGGCAGACCGTGCTTATGGGCCACTTTCGCGATGGCTTCGATATCGGTGACGATACCGCCCGGATTG
>JANMEX010000343.1:0-2551 GCA_031377485.1 Phyllobacteriaceae bacterium | reverse complement strand
GCCACAAGCGCGGCAACCCCAGCCAGAAACAGCGTATTTTTGAATTTCTTCATCAGTTCAGGCAGGATTTCGCGCTTGTTGGTCAGTGCGTATCCAAAATCGCCGTGAATAGCTCCGGAAAACCATTCGAAATACCGGATTGTTGCGGGCCGGTCGAGGCCAAGCTCTTTTCGGAATGCAAGAAGGGTCTCGGGTGTAGCACCTTGACCCAGTACGGCGCTTGCCACGTCGCCCGGCAAAATTTCAGTGGCGGCGAAGATAAGAACGCTGACTGCCAGCAGCGATAAAAGCCCGAGGGCGATCCGAGTTAAAATAAATTTTGTCATCAGATCGCCCCCGGTTTCAGTCAATGCACGATGTTAAACCAGTTCTCAGGCGAACCAGCCCTTTTCCGCAATGCGGTTGTCGTTCAGGTCGTAACGGGCATGCGGCGCATTGCCCATGACATTCTTGGCATAGCCGTCCAGATAATCAGTGATGGCAAAGCAGATCATGCCGCCGTCATCCGAGACGAGTTCCTGGGCTTTGCCATACATTTCCTTGCGCTTGGCGTCATCGAGTTCAATGCGGGCCTCGACGATAAGCTTCTGGAACTCAGGATTGACCCAATTGGTGTCATTCCAGGCTGTCGGCTGGCCTTTTTCGTCGGCGCCGTAGATCTGCGTCATGGTCTGGTCAGCCGAAAGGCGGCGGCCCCAATACACGGCGCAGAACGGAACCTTCAGCCAGACATTGTCCCAGTAACCGTCACCGGAGACTTTGTTGACTGTCAGGTCGACGCCGGCCTTCTTGGCCGATTCCTGATAGATTTGAGCGCAATCAACAGCCGTTGACCAAGCACCTTCCGATGTCTGCAGTTCGATCTTGGTTCCGGCGGCAATCCCGGCCTTTTTGAAGTGGAAGGCGGCCTTGTCCGGATCATAAGCGCGCTGCGGCATCGCCGTGTTGTAGTAAGGGTTCAGCGCGTCAAGTGCGTGATCGTTGCCCGGAACGGCATAACCATTGTAGACCTGCTTGATGATGGCTTCGCGGTCGATGGCGTATTTCATCGCCAAGCGCAAATCCTTGTTGGTGTAAGGATCGGCAGTCACGTCCATGACAAAGCAAAAACGGTTACCGGTGCCCTTGGTGCGCACGATGTTGAGGTTTGGATCCTTCATCATCAGGTCAACGGTGCGGGCATCAAGACGGTTTGCAGCGTGGATTTCGCCGGACTGCAAAGCGGCAGTACGAGCGGCAGCGTCTTGAATGTTGCGGATTTCAACCGTGTCAAAGTTGGCGCGGCCGGCTTTCCAGTAATCACCGCGGTTCTTCAGAACGATGCGTACGCCTGGCTCAAAGCTTTCGAGCGTATAGGCGCCGGTGCCAATCAGCTTCTGCCAATCGGTGAAATCTTTCGGCACGACGACCAGATGGTAATCACCCAAAATCACCGGGAAATCGGCATTGCCGGACGAAAGAGTGATGGAAACTTCGCTGGGCGAGGTCGCCTTGATTTCCTTGATCTGTTCAAGAATGCCCTTGGCCGGGGACTTGGTGTCTTCGCCGCGGTGGATTGCGATCGAATAGAGAATGTCGTCAGCATCGAGCGCCTTGCCGTTCGAGAATTTCACTCCCTGGCGGACCTTGAAGGTCCACTCAACAGCGCCGGGCTTGGCTTCCCAGCTTTCAAACAGCTCGCCAGTCGGGTTGCCCTTGTCGTCGAACTCGACGAGGCCGTTGCAAACAGCAAGCGAAGCCCCAATCATTACCGAGTCAGCGTAGGTACGCGGGTCGAGCGAGTCAGATGCAGAGCCACCTTCCATGCCGATGATGAAGTTGCCACCCTTTTTGGGCTCTTCAGCATATGCCGACTTGGTAAACAGCAGATTGGCTGCCGGAATGGTCAGACCGGCGAGGGCCGCCAGCTGCAAAAAGTCACGGCGGGAAACTTCGCTGCGTGCGGCGAGCTTCTCGGCAAGTTTCAGTTTTTGTTCAAATTCGTTCATAGACAGAGTGCTCCCATTTATGGCCGGACCTGCATAGCAATACAGAAGACCGGCACTGTCAATCGATTCATTGGGAAGGAAAACGGCTTCACCATTTTGGTGAAAAAAACCAATTGCTCCCCAATGGACAAGCGCCCGTCAAATTCACGGACCATCGCAAGGCAAACTAACACCCTGTCCGGCCTCACTTTTTGGCGCTTCGGATTCCCGGCGCTCTTTTTATGTTCCCGCAAACTTCAGGCAGACTGCCCATAGGTAAAAACAAACGGTAATCAGGACAAACTTGCTGCCCTGTGACGACATCGAATATGAGAATTGCGACTCTCGCGCCATTTGCAGCAAATAGATGGCGCTTATCCTGCGATGATATCAGGCCGGACGATCTAAATGGCCCAAGTCGCGCTCCGGCCAAACCACATCGCGCAGTTTCTGTTTGAGAATTTTCGCCTCTGGAAACCCGCCATCGACCTTGCGGTTCCAGATGGTTTTGCCATCGACCGATATGACAAAAATCCCGCCGGTGCCGGGAATGAGCGAAACTTCTGCAAGCTCCTGCCCGAACG
>JANMEX010000335.1:0-12362 GCA_031377485.1 Phyllobacteriaceae bacterium | reverse complement strand
GAGACCCGCCCCGCCGAAACCACACCATACGAGAAAAATTGGCAAATTGATTGCCCGCAGTCGCACGACCCGCACCGGATGGAGGAAGCTGATTGGAACAAATGTCAACACAGCAGCAAACAGCACAACAGCAAACGCCGCCTTCTCTCCGGGTTCAACGATGAATAGTGTGAACACCACCATGTTCCAGACAACAGGAAATCCTTTGAAGAAATTCTCCTTGGTCTTCATTCCCATGTCGGCATAGTAAATCGCGCTTGAGACAACGATGATCGCAGCGGAGAGAAATGACAGATTCTCGCCCATGAAACCGCGCTGGTAAAGCGCGAATGCCGGGATCAAAACATACGTGACATAGTCAATGATATTATCGAGCGTGTCACCGCTCCAGTTCGGCAAGACTTCCTTGACCTGCAGTTTGCGTGCAATCGGCCCGTCAATACCATCTACAAACAGCGCAAGCCCAAGCCAGAGGAACATCGCGGTCCAACGCATTTCGCTGGCTGCGACTACCGAAAGAAACGCCAAAAAAGAACCGGAAGCTGTGAGAAGGTGAACCGAAAAGGCCTTCGCCTGCGGCCACGTCACCTTTTTCTTCATCCTGGGTGCCAATGACTCTGCCTCCGATTGCATCTCTTGAATTAAGCTATGCCACGAACAGATGCCACCGGAAAGAACAACAGTCCTTAAGTCGACAGGTTTATGAGGCAAATAGGTACAATCCGCGTCCTTTCGCGCGATTGCTTTGGCAGCTTCATTGGACCAATTTGAAGTCTGTCAATTTTGAGAAGCGCCATGGCCGAAACATTCGTTACAGATATTTTTGTCGCAGGCAACGGGCCCGCCGGTAAGATCGCTGCTCTTGCCATCGCTGACGCGGGGTTTTCAGTGGTCATCGCTGGCCCTGAACAATCCAAGCCGGATCATCGCACCACTGCATTGATGTTGCCATCCATTCGGCTGCTTGAGAGTCTTGGTGTCTGGGCGAACCTCAAGGACAAAGCGGCGCCACTTCGGGTGATGCGCATTGTCGACGGCACAAGCCGGCTTGTACGCTCCAGGCCTGTTACATTTCGTTCAACGGAAATCGACGAAGACGCATTCGGTTATAATTTGCCAAACATTGCCCTCAATGAAGCAATCGCCGATACATTGAAAAATTACAAGAACGTCAGGCAGATCATCCAGCCAGTCGTTGGCTATGAAATCAGTGAGGACAGTGTCTCGGCGACACTGGCGGATAATACAAGGATTAAAACCAGGCTGGTGGTCGCGGCAGATGGCCGCGATTCATTGGCCCGCGAACATTCGGGTATCAAGAACAGCACTTGGTCCTATCCGCAGTCAGCATTTGTCACGACATTTTCTCATCGCTTTCCTCACGAAGACATGTCGACGGAATTTCACACAGAAACCGGTCCATTCACCCAAGTCCCGCTTCCCGGTAACCGCTCAAGTCTTGTGTGGGTCGTAAAGCCGGACCATGCCGATAGGCTGAAGACCCTCGACGACGCAGCGCTTTCGCATGAAATCGAAGAGCGTATGCAGTCGATCCTCGGCCGAGTTGCAGTTGGAACTGAGCGTCAGATTTATCCGCTGTCAGGGCAATATCCGCTGAGATTCGGCCAAAACCGAATTGCGCTAGTTGGTGAAGCAGCCCATGTCTTCCCGCCAATCGGTGCGCAGGGTTTGAATCTTGGCTTGCGCGATGTGGAAGACCTTTGCAAAGCGGTGATGGGCAATCCGGTTGATCCGGGTTCGGATCAGGTGTTGAAGCGATATGATGCAGCCCGCCGCCCGGACATTCTTGCGCGCACTGGCGCCGTTGACGCATTGAACCGGACATTGCTGTCCTCGTTTTTGCCTACGCAAATGCTGAGGGCAACGGGGTTGGCAATGCTTGACATCGCACCGCCATTGCGCGGCCTTTTCATGCGCGAGGGCATGCGTCCGGGTTCGGGAATTGGTGCGGTTCTGGGTTCAATTCGGGAAAAGGTCAGACGGAAGTCCACCTTGGGTAATGAGGTACAAGAGCCCTGAAACGGTTGCAACTGAAATAAACGTTGTAACCAGGACAGACGCGGAAGCCTTTTCCGTCCAGACGCCATATTGCTGCGCAAGCACGAAAACGTTGGTCGCCGATGGCAATGCCGCCATAAGGACTGCCGAATAGACCCAAACCGGCGGAAAATCTCCTGCAAAGCTGACCAGTAAATATACCAGAAGCGGATGCACAATCAGCTTCAATGGCACAATATAGCCAAGTTCTGCCGGAAAACTTTCCATCTTGCGCAGCGCCAACGTCACTCCCATGGCAAACAAAGCACAGGGAGCGGCAGCATTTGCAAGCAAATCGACCACCCGTGTCAGCGGCTGAGGCAGTTGCAATCCGGAAACTGCAAATGCAACGCCTATGAGCGTCGCCAGGATAAACGGATGAAGAAATATCTTGCCCAAGATTTGGCCGGTCAGTGTGACAAACGAAACCGATGAGCGCCGCGACACGCTCATGATGAGTGGTGCCATAGTGAAATGCAGCGCGTTATCGAAACAAAAAATCAAAGCCACAGGTACCGAGGCCTGTTCACCGAATGCCATGAGCGCCAGGCCCGGCCCCATATAACCGATGTTGCCATAAGCACTGGCAAAACCTTGGATCATCGCGTCGGGCACAGAATGTTTGGCAACGAAACGGACAATCAGCAAGACCGAAATGAAAAGAAGAAACGTCGAACCGGTTGCCCCGAGCACAAAATGCCACTCGCGAAATTGCTCAACCGGGGTTTTTGACATCAATTTGAAAAACAGTGCCGGCAACGCGACATAGATGATGAAAATATTCATCCACCCCAACGCCGCAACATCAAGTGATGCACGTTTGCCCAATATGAAGCCGATCAGGATCAGGCCGAAGAATGGCAGCACAAGTCCGATGACATCAATCATCTTTGCCGGCACCGTTTGGGCTGATTATCTTGCAGGCGACCACATTGTTTTTCATCGGCAAATGCACCAGATATGACTCATGAGCAAACTCAAGTCAGCCAACTACAGGATTGGACAGGTCGTGCGCCACCGGATTTTTCCGTTTCGTGGCCTGATCTTTGATGTCGATCCGGAATTCGCAAACACGGAAGAGTGGTATCAATCCATACCCGCTGAGGTGCGGCCACGCAAAGACCAGCCTTTTTATCATCTTTTTGCAGAAAATGACTCCACGGAATATGTCGCCTATGTTTCCGAGCAGAACTTGTTGCCGGACGAAACAGGCGAACCGCTTCGTCATCCGCGTATCGCAGAATTGTTCGAAAAGACTGATTCCGGCTTTTATAATCCGCGACCAAGATCAATTTCGATGAACTGATTTGAACTGTAACCATAAAAAAAGGCGGGAAAATCTCCCGCCCTTTTAATTTGCTCTAACTATAGATCAGCCACCGTTACCGGCAGCCTTTGCCTTGTCCTGCTCAGCTTTCAGCTTCTTTTCAAACTCGTCCTTGCGCTTGGACATTTCTTCTTGCAGCTTCTTGTTCTGCTCTTCCAGGTCCGACTGCTTCATTCCCGGACCATCGTAGGCGGTGCCAAAACCATTAAGCGAAATCTTGAGCGGGTTCGGTTTGTTCTGGAAGTTTACTGATGTCAGCGTCAAGTCCGCGCCCTTTTTCAAGGCTGCGATCAACTCGTTGCTTAGTGCCGCTTCGGCAATACAACGATCAGGAAAGCAAATTGCGTATTCAATTTTGGTCGGCTTGTTCTGACCAATCTGCATACCGATACCGGCCGGGATCAACCGACCTGTTGGAACGGAAACCTGAAGTACCTTTTTGGTGACCTTACCTTTTACTTCAATCAGGCTGACTGCTGTCAACAGCTGACCGGAATCTGCAGTCACGATGTTCTGGACGTTGCAGATGTCATTGTCTTCCTGCTTGGCGCACACCTTGAACCAGCCTTGCGGCGCAGCGTTCGCTTGCTGGGCGCTGGCGGTGGTTACTGACAGGCCGCTCACTCCAATGACTGCCGCAGCAAGGGTCTGAATCATTGCGATCTTGGTATTTGACATCAATTCCGGTTCCTTTTTCAGCAAAGCAACGGCGCCTGGGCCGCTTGCCTTCAAACTCTCGGGCTCTGTGTTGGCCAATTGAGGCAACAGAATGGCCTTTGAAACACTGACGGCCTGTTACACCGCCCAGCAATATGAATCCAGCCTCTTTTGTTCGCTCATATCAACGGCAGTGCCTAACCCGCGCTGGTGTCTTGCGAAGCCAAAGCAATATCTTGCTGTTTACCGATATACGAGAATGATAGTCTTGGACAACACGGTCCGAATCAAGCTGCAAACCAGCGCGCGGATTGCATATTTCAAAAATCCTGTCGGAGTGTTGAATGAACTGGCTTGTGAAAGGCGTAATGCTCGCAATTGCCGCGGGCATGATGTGGAGCGGCAGCGCGATTGCCGAACCAAAACACGGCATTGCAATCATCGGAGAGCCCACACTTCCGGCCAACTTTCGGCACCTGCCCTACGCCAATCCTGATGCGCCAAAAGGCGGGAAGATAAGTTACGGCGTCGTCGGCACTTTTGACAATCTCAATCCGTTTATACTGAAAAGCATGCGCACAACCGCGCGCGGCGTTGTTGATACAGCTTTCGGCAATCTCGTATTTGAGTCCCTGATGGTCCGGTCGGCAGATGAGCCATTCACTCTTTATGGACTGCTTGCCCAATCCATTGAGACTGATGAAGATCGAACTTGGGCGGAGTTTCAATTAAACCCGAATGCGAAATGGTCCGACGGCACTCCGGTGACGCCAGAAGACGTCATATTCACTTACGAAACATTCACTGCAAAAGGCCGCCCGCCCTATTCAAAGCGAATGGATAAAATCGCAAAGATTGAGAAAGTCGGCGACCGCGGCGTGAAATTTACATTCAATGAGAAAGCCGACCGTGAGTTTCCACTGATAATTGCGCTGACTCCCATAATCCCGAAGCATGCCACAAGCGCGTCTTTTGATGAACCCTCATTAAACGTCGTCGTTGGCTCCGGCCCTTATCTTGTCGATAAAATCGAACCCGGCACCCGTATTACATTCAAAAAAAACCCGAATTACTGGGGCAAGGATATCGCGGTAAAGCAGGGTATCGATAATTTTGACACCGTGACCATCGACTATTTCAAAGATGAGACGGCCCAATTTGAAGCTTTCAAGAAGGGCCTGTTCGATGTGTACCCGGAAGGCGACCCGGCCAAGTGGGCCAAGAACTATGACTTTCAGGCGGTAACTGACGGCAGGGTAAAACAGGAAGCCTTTATCACCGGCACTCCGGCAAATATGTTTTCATTTGTCTTCAATACCAGGCGCCCCGTATTCTCCGACCGTAAAGTGCGCACTGCCCTTGCGATGTTGTATGATTTTGAGTGGACCAATAAAAATCTTTTTGAAGGTGCTTACAGCCGCACCGCTTCATTCTGGCAAAACTCGGAACTTTCATCATTGGGCATCCCCGCATCCGACGGCGAAAAGTTACTTTTACAACCCTATACTGAAAAGCTTTTGCCGGAAGTTATGGATGGAACCTGGAAGCCGGTGGAAACCGACGGTTCGGGACGTGATCGCGCTGTAATGCTTAAAGCCGTCAACCTGCTGAAAGACGCCGGTTTTGTAATCATAAATCAAAAAATGGCCAGCGCCTATGGCCGACCGCTCACTTTCGAAATACTTTGCGCCAACGCCTCTGAAGAAAAGCTGGCGCTTGTCTATCAGCGAACACTGGCCAAAGTTGGCATCGATGCGCAGGTGCGGACAGTCGATGATGCCCAGTATCAGCAGCGGCGACAGGTCTGGGACTTCGACATGATCTTGGCCACCTACTCCGCATCCCTGTCTCCAGGCATTGAGCAGATTGGCCGCTGGGGCTCATCCTCGAAAGACGCTGAAGGAACATTTAACTACGCAGGCGTGGCAGAATCAGGCGTTGATGCCATGATTGAAGCAATTGGCAAGTCCAAGACCCGGACTGAATTTGTCGATGCTGTCCGCGCTCTCGACCGGCTGTTGATTTCCGGCCAATATGTCATTCCTTTGCAGTATCTGAAAGAACAGTGGATCGCGCGCTGGGACCGGGTTGAACATCCGGAAAAAACCTCGCTGTTCGGCTATCAACTGCCCACGTGGTGGGCCAAGCAATAAACACCATAAGCCCAAGGATAGGCGACGATGAAAACTTTGAAAATCGACATCGTTTCAGATGTTGTCTGCCCATGGTGTTATCTCGGCAAAGCAAGGCTTGAAGCTGCCATTGGCCGGTTGAAAGATGTCTCGGTTGAGATCAACTGGCGGCCATACCAGCTTGATCCCTCAATCCCGCGTGGCGGTGTGGACCGCAAACAATATATGGAAGCCAAGTTCGGTACTGGGCCACGTCTGGGCGAAGTCCACAAGCAATTGGAAGGCTTCGGCCGCGAAGTTGGCATTCGTTATGAATTCGACGCCATCAAGGTTGCGCCAAATACAATGGATGTGCACAGGCTTATCCGCTGGGCCGCGCAAGCCGGGCCGGGCATTCAGGACAAGGTCGTCGATCGGTTGTTCAAACTCTATTTCACCGAAGGCGCTGATATTGGCAATCATGCAGTACTTATCAAAGCCGGCGCTGACAGCGGAATGGACACCGCAATTATCGAAGCCTTGTTGCCAACTGATGCTGAAGAAGCCGGTGTCATCGGCGAAATCGCCACATCCAAACAACTTGGCATCACGGGCGTTCCGTGTTTCATATTTAACCAGAAATATGCTGTCTCCGGCGCGCAAACGCCGGACGTGTTGATCGAGGCTATGCAGGGCGCGATCAACGAAACAACGATGGCTTGAACCAGCTATTTGGCATCAACCATCCGCGCCAGTTGCGTCATGACCACTGCCGAACCATTCAACCGCTTTTCCGGATCCGGCCAATCTCGGGTGAGAAAAATGGACTGATCGGGCCTGATTTTGGCGAGTATGCCCTGCTCACCAATATACCTGACAAGCGCCGTTGGGTTCGGAAATTCCTTCCGGCGGAAGTTGATGACAACACCGCGCGGACCAGCGTCCAGCTTTTCCACATTGGCCTTGCGGCACAGTGTCTTGATGTAAACGATCTTCAAAAGATGTTTGACCTCTTCAGGCAGTGGCCCGAACCTGTCGATCAGCTCAGCGCCAAAAGCATCAATATCAGTCGCATCGGTTATGTCTGCCAGACGCCGGTAAAGCCCCAAGCGCAGTTGGAGGTCAGGCACAAAACTTTCCGGTATCATGACCGCCGTGCCGATGGTGATCTGCGGAGACCATTGACCATCGTCGGCATGCGCCTCGCCCTTGGTTTCGGCAACCGCCTCTTCAAGCATCTGCTGGTAAAGCTCAAAACCAACTTCCTTGATATGACCGGATTGCTCTTCACCAAGCATGTTTCCGGCGCCGCGCAAATCAAGATCGTGACTGGCCAACTGGAAGCCTGCGCCCAGCGTATCCAGGGACTGTAGCACTTTAAGCCGGCGCTCGGCGGTGGTGGTCAGTGTCCGGTTCACTGGCAACGTAAACAGCGCGAACGCCCGCTGTTTTGACCGGCCGACACGTCCGCGCAATTGGTAAAGTTGCGCCAGACCGAACATGTCAGCACGATGGACAATCAATGTGTTGGCTGTCGGAATATCAAGCCCGGACTCCACAATTGTCGTTGAGAGCAAAACATCATACTGCCCCTCATAAAAGGCATTCATGATGTCATCCAACTCGCTTGGCGGCATCTGGCCATGCGCAACGGCCACCTTCAACTCCGGCACTTCGGACTGCAGAAACGCGTGAATGTCCGCAAGGTCTGCAATACGCGGGACGACATAAAAACTCTGCCCCCCGCGGTATCGTTCGCGCAAAAGGCTTTCCCGGATTACCAGTCCGTCAAATGGCGAGATGAAGGTGCGCACAGCCATGCGATCCACTGGTGGAGTCGTGATAAGGGACAACTCCCGCACGCCGGTCAAAGCGAGCTGCAGCGTACGCGGAATCGGCGTCGCCGAAAGCGTGAGCACATGGATGTCGCTCTTCAGTTCCTTCAGCCGTTCCTTATGCTTGACACCAAAATGCTGTTCCTCATCAATGATCAGCATGCCAAGATTTCGGAACGAAATGCTTGAACCCAACAGCGCATGTGTGCCGACGACAATGTCGACCGTGCCTTCGCCTATTTCCTTTTTGGTCAGTGCCAGATCCTTGGCGCCGACAAGCCGTGAAGCTTGAGCGACACGAATGGGCAGACCGTGGAATCGCTGGGAAAATGTCTTGAAATGTTGACGCGCCAACAGCGTCGTCGGAACAACAACGGCAACCTGCAATCCATTCAAGGCAGCAATAAACGCGGCCCGGATCGCCACTTCCGTTTTACCAAAACCAACATCGCCGCAGATAAGCCGATCCATCGGACGTCCCTGCCCCAGATCGTCAATCACAGATTCAATCGCCGTTTGCTGATCGTCTGTTTCCTCGTATGGGAACCGCGCGGCAAACTCGCCATAGAGCCCGTCGGGTGGCGTCAAAACCGGTGCGCCTCGCATCTGGCGTTCGGCGGCAATCCTGATCAATTGCCCTGCCATATCGAGAAGCTTCTTCTTTAGTTTCGCTTTGCGTGCCTGCCAAGCCCCGCTGCCGAGTTTGTCAAGCGAAGCCTCGGAGCCTTCAGAACCAAAACGCGAGAGAAGCTCAATATTCTCGACTGGTAAAAACAGCTTGTCATCGCCCGCATAGCGAAGCTCGAGGCAATCATGCGGCGCGCCCGCCGCTTCAATTGTTCTAAGTCCGATAAAGCGTCCGATTCCGTGGTCAACATGCACAACGATATCGCCGGCGGCCAGACCCGTTGCCTCTGTAATAACATCGGCATTGCGCTTTGAGCGTTTGGACCTGCGGATAAGGCGATCGCCAAGTATATCCTGCTCAGTAACAACAACTAGGTCGGAAGTCTCGAAGCCGTCCTCGATGGGCAGTACGGACGCAGTCACCTTGTCGCGGGATAAAGCCTTGACCATCCGCAGTTCAGATACAGTTTCGATGTTCCCGAGCCCATGCTCGGTTAGAACCTGCAACAGGCGGTCCATCGACCCTTCAGTCCACGCGCTCAGCAAAACCTTCCTGCCCGCTTTTCGAAGATCGCCGATATGAGATACAGCAGCATCAAACACGCTGGACGAAGTGTCCTGACGCTCTGCCGCAAAATTCCGCCCGCGTGACGCTCCGGCATCAATGATGACAGATCGACCTGTCTCAACTGTACGGAAAGCAGAAATCTGCACCCGGGTTCTTCCGGTTGAAGCGCTGTCGATGGTTTCGCCATCCATGTATAGCAAGTCCGGCGCAACCGGCATGTACGGCAAAGACTCACCCGAATGCGAACCATCTGCCTGCCGTCGCCTCGCGTCAAAATGATCTAGGATCAACTTGCGCCGCTCGGCAACCGCTTCGCGAACCAGATGCTCGTAAACCAGCGGGGCACCTGGGACATAGTCAAAAAGCGTATCCAGCCGCTCATAAAACAGCGGCAACCAATGTTCCATGCCGGCAAAACGTCGACTCTCGGAAACGGCAGCATAAAGCGCATCATCGCGCCGCGCCGCTCCGAAATTCTGTACGTAACGTGTGCGAAACCGGCTGACCGTCTCTGAATTCAGAACCACTTCGCTCATTGGCGACAGTTCAAAAACTTTGCGCTGGCTGGTCGTGCGTTGGGTCGCCGCATCGAACGCACGAATGGATTCGAGTGTGTCGCCGAAAAAATCAAGGCGGAGCGGCTCGGGTGAACCCGGCACGAACACATCCAGTATGCCGCCCCTTACGGCAAATTCGCCAACTTCCCGGACAGTCGGGACCCTGTCGAAGCCATGGCTTTCCAAGCGTCGCGACAATTCGTTCATGTCCACGCGATTGCCCGGCTTGGCCGAAAACGCCTGCGACGCCAGAACGGCTCGCGGTGGGAGCTTCTGCAAAAGCGCATTCACCGTTGTCAAGATGACAGCCCGGTGAGGATTTTCGCGGAAGGCCATCAGGGAAGTCAGCGCCGCCAACCGCCGTGCCGCAGTGTCAGAACTGGGAGATACACGGTCATAGGGCAAGCAATCCCAGCCAGGAAAGCTCATCACTGGCAGGTCAGGCGCTGCAAACTTTAATGCCTGCTCAAGGTCAGACAACCGCTGGCCGTCTCGCATCACATGGATGAGCGGCCCCTTCGGCGCGATCTCCTCGGAAATACGCGCCAAAATGAACGCCTCATAACCGTCCGGCACGCTGTCAATAACTACATCGCCCATGCCTGCTTTCAGGCCGAGTTTTCCAAATGCAGACATGCCCGTCAGACCCGGAGCGTCAAGGAATGAGCGGCAATCAATTGAAAGAGTGGGGTGTCGGCGACTTCCGGAACTGCCTCTTCATTCGTGAACCATTTGAGCAGGTCGCGGTCGTTGGTTTCCAGCATCATCTCAAATTCATCAAGATCCCCATCCGGCATATTGGCGATGTAGGCATCCGCATAACCCCCAAGAATCAAATCCATTTCCTTGATGCCGCGGTGCCAGGCACGGAACAAAAGCTTGCGCCGACGCGGGTCGAGTTTCTCGCTGCTGATGGTGCTGCCTGACATGACTCTTGCTCTGATTTAAATGTCTGAGGCGCATATAGCGCGGGATGAAATGAAAGTCAGCCTTGAACCGCCGATCCACAAGCCGCATTCTGTAGCTGACAGGAATTTGCCGATGCGCCCCGATATTCTCAATCGCTACTTTACGCCGATCTCGTCCATCGAAGGCATTGGTGCAAAAACCGCCAAGCTGTTCTCGACACTTTTTGAGATGGCCGAAGGCGAGGAGCCGAAGCTTGTCAGGTTGCTGACCCACATACCTTCAGGCGTGATAGACCGGCGCAACATGCCTGAAATTGCTTACGCTGCCGAAGACGCAATCGTGACTTTGAAGGTGCGCGTCGACCGTCATCAACAATCGCCACGAGGGCGCCCCAATATGCCTCACCGTGTCTTTTGCCATGATGAAACCGGCGAGATCGGGCTGGTGTATTTCCGCGCGAAAGGTGCATGGCTCGAAAAGCTTTTCCCCATCGGCGAAACCGTAATCGTCTCTGGCAAAATGGAATGGTTTAACGGTCGTCCAACAATGGTTCATCCAGACCAAGTGATGTCGCTGGCAGATTTGGACAAGTTTCCGCTGATTGAACCTGTCTACCCACTGACTTCAGGACTCGGCCAGAAGATAGTGTCAAAGGCAATTCATGCCGCCCTCAAAGATATACCCGAGTTGCCGGAATGGGATGACCAAGCTTTCCTGATAAAAAATAGCTTCAAGGGCTTCAACGAAACAATTAAGAGCATTCATAATGTCACCGATCCCATTGATATCGATAATCAATCTCCATTGATAAGACGCCTTGCATACGATGAACTTCTCGCCGGACAACTTGCCATCGCGCTCGTTCGTCGTCGCATACGGCGAACGCAAGGTGTTGCAATGAGAGGCGATGGAAGCCTTCAAAGTGCCATACGTGCCGTTTTGCCATATCAACTGACCAAGGCGCAAGAGACGGCGGTTCGTGAAATTGGTGCAGATCTGGCCTCCCCGGACAAGATGATCCGCTTACTGCAAGGCGACGTCGGATCTGGCAAAACAGTCGTCGCTCTCATGGCGATGGCACAAGCCGCAGAGAGTGGATTTCAGTCGGCTCTTATGGCTCCGACAGAGGTGCTTGCGCGCCAGCATTTCGCGACGATCGAACCTCTCGCCCGCGCCGCCGGATTGCGTCTTGCCATCCTCACCGGACGAGAAAAAGGCGCGGTAAGAGGCGAGATACTGGCCGGCCTGGCAGATGGTTCAATCCATGCAGTGGTGGGTACACACGCACTGTTTCAAGAGGCGGTTAACTACCACAAGCTGGGCCTTGCGATCGTCGACGAGCAACATCGTTTCGGCGTTCATCAGCGGCTCGCTTTAACTAACAAGGGCGAAGCTGCTGACCTTTTGGTTATGACTGCCACACCGATCCCGCGCACGCTCGTTTTAACGACTTTCGGCGATATGGATGTTTCGCGCCTGACAGAAAAGCCGGTTGGCCGCCTGCCGATCAAGACAGTCTCGATTCCCTTTGAGCGCATCGAGGATGTCATCGAACGCATTGGGTCGGCCTTGGCTGAGGGCAAGAAAGCATACTGGATATGTCCCTTGGTAGAGGAAACCGAAGAGACCGACGCGACTGCCGCAATTGACCGACATCGTGATTTGGCAGACAGGTTTGGCGACCAAGTCGAACTGGTTCACGGAAGAATGGCG
>JANMEX010000319.1:0-3448 GCA_031377485.1 Phyllobacteriaceae bacterium | reverse complement strand
TGATCAAGTGGACCGCGCCGCTGCTGCCATTTACAACCGAAGAAGCCTGGACCGAGCGCTATCCAGACCAGTCGTCGATCCATCTCGAACAGTTCCCCGATGTGCCATCTGCGTGGCGCAACGATGAACTGGCGGAAAAGTGGAAGAAGGTGAAAACCGTCCGCCGCGTCATCACCGGCGCACTGGAACTGGAACGTGCGGCCAAGCGGATCGGCTCGTCGCTAGAGGCCGCGCCGTTTGTACACATCACGGATCACGAACTTCTCGCAGCGGTCGCAGGGCTTGATATGGCCGAAATTTCGATCACGTCCGGCCTGTCGGTTTCCGACAGCGAAGGCCCTGACAGCGCGTTCACGCTCGATGATGTTACCGGCGTCTCTGTTGTCCCGGCGAAGGCCGAGGGCAAGAAATGCGCACGATCATGGCGTTACACCAATGATATTGGTCAGGATTCCGAATTTCCGGATGTCTCGGCGCGGGATGCGGCGGCGCTGCGCGAGTTGCGCGAACTTGGCCGGATTTGAAACCATACGCCGTTTTGCGACAGAGATTGGTGAATCAATCATTGTCGCGACTGCCACGTTCAGTTAAAAGCGGACATCTTGTTGCCGGAATTGGCGTGGAAAGCCGGTTCTTGGAATAATAATGTTTGGTCGTGCGGCGGAGTATATTGGCTATGAATCTGGCCCGAATGAAACCGGCTTTGATGCACGGTGTCGCCTTGGCGGCGCTTTTTGCGCTTGGCGGCTGCATGTCTTCGCCGACTTACGGCACAGGAACGACTGCCAATGCACAGTTGATCGATGATTTGGGCTCTTCATTTTCGTTGAAGCCGAAGGCGCCGACCGGCATCAAATATGAGCCGCGTCCGGACGTTTTGAAAACTGCGGGCGGACAAACGCTGCCTGAGCCCCAAGAATCCGTGACCAAGCAAGCTGGTGTCTGGCCGGAATCGCCTGAAGAAAAGCGCGCGCGTTTGCGTGCCGAGGCGACAAAAGGACAAAACGATCCGAATTTCGAGCCGACAATTGTCGGTGACGGCACTTATGCACCGGTGGTCACAGCGAGCAACAACAACCCGAACAATGACCGCGACGCGCGAAAACATGTCACAACTGACAGAAACGATGTGAAGCAAAGAAAGATTTTGAACGCCGTCGGTTCGCCGACCACACGTAAAAATCTGAGCGAGCCGCCGGTTCAATATCGTCAGCCTGTTGATACTGCTGCCTATGGTGATCTTGGCGAGGACGAAGCCAAGAAAGAGCGCCGCTTGCGTGCAGAGGCCAAAAAGAAAAAGGGCCACAAGTCTTTCAGGGATTATATCCCAGGACTTTAGCGGCTAATTCCGTCGCTTTTTGAAGAAATCCTTCAGGATCAAAGCACTTTCGGTTTCTGCCAGACCGGAATAGACCTCTGGTGCGTGGAAGCAGGTTGGTTGGCTGAAAAACCTCGAACCATGCTCAACACCGCCGCCTTTTGGATCTGAGGCAGAAAAATAGAGACGTTCCAACCGGGCAAACGAGATGGCGCCTGCGCACATGGCGCAAGGCTCCAGTGTTACGTAGAGGTCACAGCCGGTCAGCCGTTCGGTGCCAAGTTTCGATGCGGCCGCGCGGATAACCTGCATTTCCGCATGAGCCGTCGGATCATTGAGTTCGCGCGTGCGGTTGCCATCGCGGGCGATGATGTCGCCGTTGCGCACAACAACTGCGCCAACAGGAACTTCACCGCGCATCTCTGCCGCCCGCGCTTCTTCGAGCGCGATTTCCATGAAGCTGGGGTTTGCTTTGGCCAAGACGATGATTTCCTGCTCGATTCCTCGCGGTCAACCTGATAGGGAACCGCCAGCAAAAGGCAATAACTGACATGAATGACGACAAAGACAAGCCACGCGGCCCAAGGCCCCCGAGAGGCGATTTCAAGCCACGCGGTGATTTCAAGCCGCGCGGTGACAAGCCAACTGGTGATTTCAAGCCACGTGGTGATTTCAAGCCAAGAGGTGATTTCAAACCACGCGGCGACGCGCCTGCCGGAGACGGCCCACGCAAATTTTCCAAGGATGGCTCGGCCCCGCGCGCAAGACCGCGCAGTGATGGCCCTGCACCGGCAGAATTTGGCGCGCCCGCAGGCGAGCGCATCGCCAAACGGCTCGCCCGCGCAGGTATTTCTTCGCGCCGCGATGCAGAACTTTTAATTGCCGATGGCCGGGTCAGCGTCAACGGCAAGGTTTTGACCACACCGGCAACACTTGTAACGCATGATGATCGCATATCGGTTGACGGGCAAATGTTGCCCGCCATCGAGCGCACGCGGCTTTGGCTATACAACAAGCCAGCCGGTCTCGTGACCACCTCGAAAGACCCGGAAGGCCGCCGCACAGTGTTTGAAGCGCTGCCGGACGAGTTGCCGCGCGTGGTTTCGGTCGGGCGTCTCGATATCAACACCGAAGGACTGCTGCTGCTGACCAATGACGGCGGTTTGGCGCGGATGCTGGAACTGCCGACGACGGGATGGCTGCGGCGCTATCGTGTCCGCGCATTCGGCAAAGTGACGCAGGCCCAGCTTGATACGCTCAAGGAAGGCGTGATGGTTGAAGGCGTGTTCTATGGCGCGGTCGATGCGGTGATTGAACGCGAGCAGGGCTCCAATGTCTGGCTTGTGATCGGTCTTCGCGAAGGCAAGAACCGGGAAGTCAAAAACATCCTCGGCTCGCTCGGACTTAACGTTAACCGTTTGATTCGCATATCTTTTGGCCCTTTCCAGCTTGGCGATCTGCCGGAAGGTTCGGTGCAGGAAGTCAAGGGGCGCACGCTGCGCGAACAGCTTGGCGAACGGCTGATCGAAGAGGCGGGCGCAAACTTTGAAGCGCCGGTCGTCAACGCATTTTCAAACTTGCCCGTGGCAGGCCAACGGGAATCAGGTCAACGCGAATTTGGACAGCGCGAGTTTGCGCCGCGCGTTACAGAAGAAGGGCCAGAGCGCCCGATCAACCGTCGTCAGGGCGAATGGGTAGGCGGCTTCGACAACCCGATCGTCAAACGCCAGCGCAAACCCAAGTTTGTCAAAGGCGAAGACACCGAGAGCAAAGTTCCGCATCGCACAACCCGCGGCACCAATGTCTGGATGGGAACCGGCTCCAAACCAAAGCCAGCCAGCAAGCTGCATGATGGCTCCGAAACCGGTTCGCAGGAAGCGCCAAAGCGTACATTTGCATCACGCGGCCCTCGCACCCCAAGCACGCGAAACGCGCCCGAATCCCGCCCTGATTTCAAGCCGCGCGCACCGCGCGAAGGCGATGCAGGCGAGCGGCCCAAGCGCGATTTTACGCCGCGTGGCGACAAGCCCTATTCGCCAAAGCCCTACGGTGATCGTCCTAAGCGCGCCGACGCGCCATCTGGCGAGCGCCGCGAATACAAGCCTCGCACGCCGGAAAGTGATGCAGGTG
>JANMEX010000227.1:0-3378 GCA_031377485.1 Phyllobacteriaceae bacterium | reverse complement strand
GATGACATCGGCCTCTATGACGAGGATTTTTTTGCCTACATGGAAGATGTGGATTTATGCATCCGCGCGCGGTTGGCCGGTTACCGGTGCCTGGCAGTGCCGAAAGCTGTGGTATATCACGTTGGAAGCGCAACGAGCGGTGGTACGGCTTCGGCCTTTTCAGTCAGGCTTACAGCCCGGAATATTCTGGCCGTGATGCTCAAGAACATGCCGGCCTCGATGTTGCCGCGCATGCTCCTCACAACTTTGCTGGTTCAGTCCGGCGCGGTCTTGCAAGCGCTTCTCACGGATCAAAGGCCGTGGCTTCGCAAAAACCTGTCAGCCTATGCCAAGGGCGTTATCGACGCGGTGGCCGCGCTGCCTTCAACCCTTCGAAAACGCAAACAAATATCCCCGCTCAGGCGAATTGGCGCGGCCGAATTTTCCAAAGCACTGTCACTTGCCCGCGCCCAACGGCGTGACATTGAAACAAAGCTCACAAAACAGCCAAAATTGCCCTGAAAAAGCGATTACCGAACCGGAATTTGCTGATCAAACCTGGAAGCCGCTTATTTGCCGCCGCGCAGACGCGTTATCGCCTTTTGCGCGTCTTCATAGGCTTTTGTCTCTGCGCCGGATGTCGTGCCCTTTACCAAAGGCAGCAATTTGCCTGCGCCAAACACTTCCCATTGCCAAATGGCACTACGGCCAACGCCGCCGCGCGGGCGTACTTTGATTGTGAAGTCCGGTGTATTTTCTTGCTGTGTCATGGCGCACTCTTCGCATATGCATTTTTGAAATACCACCGTTGCGTCGTGCAACGCGCCATTTTTGGCGCGCATTTTTCAAAACAGTGGAGATTTGACGCAAGTTTTGGCGGCACAGCGCCAATGTGCCTGGACCCCAAATTGGCCATTCATGCGCACCAGCTATTCTGCTGCGCCTCTGTTCACACACTCATGAATCCGCCATCGACCGGCATCGCCAAACCATTCAGCATGGATGATGCGTCGGTCAGAAGGAACAGGATAACCTCGGCAATGTCTTCCGGGCTTGCAAATTTTCCCAAGGGTATCCGGCTCAGCATCCCGGCAGCTTTAGCCGGATCACTCCAAGCCTTCACTGCCATCGGCGTAAGCGTCACGGTCGGGTTGACCGCATTGACGCGGATGCCATGCGGTCCGAGTTCCTTGGCCATAACGCGGGTCAGACCATCGAGTCCTGCCTTGGATGCGCAATATGCACCATGGTCAGGAAAGCCGATGAACGAGGCGACTGAAGACACATTGACGATTGCGCCGCCCTTGCCGCGGGCGATTTGATCGCGTGCATATTCCTGCGCCACAATCATCGGTGCGCGCGTGTTGACAGCGATCAGACGGTCAAATGCCTCAACCGTTGTTTCCAGAAATGGCTGCAGTTCAGTCGTGCCGGCATTGTTGATCAAAAAGTCGCAAGACAGGCCGGCCTTGGTCGCCGTGCGCGTGGCTTCAACATCCGCAAGGTCGACTTGCACAGCCTCAATGCCAAGGTCTTGCCTCAACGATGCAACATCTTGGGCGCTTCTGGTCATGGCATAGACGCTTGCGCCGCGCGCGACGAGCATTTGTGCAAGAGCGCGCCCGATGCCCTTGCCCGCACCCGTCAACATCACTCTTTTGCCTTTGAAATCCATGCAATCCTCCAATGCAACGTTGGCTAAAGCCGTTTTCCCGTTTCGTCATCGAACACATGCGCCTGGCGCGGGTCGATGCGGAACGGCAAAATTTGGCCGGGCTCTCCGTCAATGCGTTCACGAACCAAAGCATCGATCGGCATGCCGGACAGTCGGCCAAAGATCAGGGTTTCTGATCCTGTCGGTTCAAACACCGAGACTTTGACCGGAATGCCGCCTTCTGCGATGGAGATATGCTCAGGCCTGATACGCTGGCCGTCGCGGCTGATATCGTAGGTCCGCTCATAATTCGTCGACATATTTTGGAACGGCCGCGTGAGCACGACGGGCTCTCCAAAGCTGAATGCCGGCTGCGTGGAAATGCTGACGACATGGAGTCGATTGCCCGACCCAGGGGTGAAGAACAGCTCCTTCCCGTCCGGCGACCAAACCGGGTGGTGTCCGTCATCTTCATTCTTCGAAATTTGATATTTGGCGCCGGTCGCCGGAACGGGCTGGACATACACCGCGTGCAACGGACCGGCTCTACGCGAGGCGTAGGCCACCCACTTGCCATCGGGCGAAAATACCGCGCCCGTCAACGTTGGCATCGGCGACACGACCGCATCGAATCGCTCGGTCTTCTTGTCTTCCAAGGAAAACATCCAGAGTGCCGACATCGCGTCTTTGCTGGTGGCGTTATACAGCAGCCGCGTGCCGTCGGGCGACCAGGCCTCCGGGATGCACGCCGTTTCGGGTTCGGCCGTGACCAGCCGCTCGGCCGCGCCGGCTCCATCCGCCCTCTGCCAGAAAATTCCCAGATCTTTTTCACGATCCGACTGGAAGGTCACCCGCTGGCTGTCCGCCGACCAGACCGGAAAGCGATTGTTCCCCTGCCCGTCGAAGGTCAGCCGCCGCACTGCGCTGGCGCCCGACAGTTCGTAGATCCAAATCGTCGCTCCCTTGCCATCGTCGCTACCGAACGCGATCTGCTTGCCGTCCGGCGAGAGCCGGGGCAGCTCATACGGGCCGGGCGGCACCTTCAGGAACTCGGCCGCGCCCTTGCGATCGAAGAATCCGAGGCTCATCTGCGCACTCCCGGTCGAGACCGGGCCGGGACGGTAGATCAACGTGCCGGTCGCCGAAACACTGAAATGAGCGGCACCACCGCTTCGGCTCACGCCCTCCACGACGGGCACCGGTCCGCCTGCCGTTTCCAGCCGCCCGGGATCGAATGCCACGGCGAACAACACGCCCTGATGGGCATTCACCAGGTGGCCGGTCGGCAGATACCGGCCAGCGCTTCCGCCTTCGATGAGGATCTTGCGCTGACCCGACTTCACGGTTTGGGCAACAATCCGGGCCTTGTCCCAGCGATCGGCAGCCGTGCCCGTTGTGAGCGTGAACAGCACGGTCCGGCCGTCGGGCAGCATCTGCGGATCATACGCTTGCTCGCCGGGCTTGACGTCGACCAGCGGTTCAGGTGCGCCACCGTTCGGCGAAACCCGCATGATCCCCTCGGCCCCCTGGCCAAAGACGATGCCGTCCGGACCCCAATTCATGCCCCATAGACTGTCAGCCTTGCAGAGCGTCACGGGCGCGCCGCCGGTGACGCTGATCCGTTTGATCGATCGGTCGGCCCTCGACCGGAAGGCAAGGGAAAGGCCGTCCGGCGAGAAGACCGGGTTGAAGGCCTCCTGCTCGATCTCGATTCCTGGGATTGGCCGTGCTTCGAGCTGCGACAT
>JANMEX010000194.1:0-2248 GCA_031377485.1 Phyllobacteriaceae bacterium | reverse complement strand
CAGGGTCCCTCGCCAGCGTGGGCCGTCATCGGCGTTGTCGCGCTCGCGGTCGGCGGATTTATCATCTTTTGGGCTTTGAAGCGGACCCCAGACGCGAACCCATCCTTATCCTTCCTACGTCGTCACTTGCCGCTCGTCGGCATAGGGCTCGCCGTCGGCTTCCTGACGCTCATGATCTGGTGGCACTTTGAAACCGACATCGAAACCGCCCGTGCCCGTGTTTCGCGTGACAGCGAGATGATCGAAACCCGCTGTGGTCCAATCGAATATCAGGAAGCAGGCGCTGGTGTTCCCCTTTTGTCAGTTCATGGCAGCGGCGGAGGATACGATCAGGGCATGGCATTCGCCGCCCCCATAGCAAAACGGGGCATAAGAGTGATCGCCATGTCCCGCTTCGGCTATCTGCGCACTCCGATGCCCGCCGATTCATCGGCGGAGGCGCAGGCGGATGCGCACGTTTGCCTCTTGGATGCGCTTGGCATCAAACACGCCGCCGTCATGGGCGGGTCGGCCGGGGCACTTTCGGCGTTGCAAATGGCAATCCGCCACCCCACCCGGGTTTCTGCACTAGTCCTACTGGTACCACTTGGCTACAAGCCACCGTCCGAAGCCAACTCTGCGGCACCAATGGCCCCGTGGATAGAACGCACGATGATGGCGGTGATCGGATCGGATTTCCTGTTCTGGTCAGCTTTGAACCTTGCACGCGACAAAATGATCCAGACCGTATTGGCCACACCGTCCGCGCTGCTAAACTCCGCAAGTGCCGACGAACAGGCGCGGATCAACGCGATGCTCGACAATATCCTGCCCGTCTCGGCCCGTGCGGCGGGGCTGCGTAGCGATACTGCAGCCAGCAAGGCCATGGTTCCGGCAGCGTTGGAGCGGGTCATCGCCTCGACCTTGATCATCAGCGCACGGGATGACGGTTATGGAACCTATGCGAGCGCTGTTTACATGGCAAGCCAGATTGCCGGGGCGCGTTTCATTGGGTTTGAGACCGGTGGGCATACATGGGTCGGGCACAACGACGCGGTGATGGATGCGATAGCCGACCTGGTCGAACTTGCCGCACCGCCGGTCCGGCCATGATCCGAAACCAACTCCGACGTCACCCGCTGCTCGGATTTTTTGGACTGGCCTTCGGCATCAGCTGGGTCCCGATCCTAATCATCATGGCATGCAGGGGGTTCGATCTGTCACCATTGCAGGCTGCCGAGGGCGGGATGCTGTTCCTGGCCATGCTGCTGGGGCCGAGCGTCGGTGGATTGATTTGCACGGCGCTGTTGGATGGGCGCACGGGCTTGCGCGCACTTGGCGGACGAATTCTTAAATGGCGCGTGGCCGCAGTGTGGTATGCAGTAGTATTGTTGACCGTTCCAGCAACCTTGCTGGTAGTTTTGTCTATCCTCAGCATCCTTGTCGATCCCGTGTTTGCACCTCGTTTTCAGTGGTGGCTTTTCGGGATTGGCCTGCTGGCGGGAACATTCGAAGAGATCGGGTGGACGGGATTTGCTACACCAAGGCTGCTGACCCGCAAAAGCCTGACGGTTGCGGGTTTGACGCTTGGTCTGACATGGGCGCTTTGGCACTTGCTTGTTGATTTCCGCTATAATGCCACAGCGATGGGGTCGATCTGGCCGCTAGAATTTGTCATCACCTACATCCTTACGTTAATCCCTTATCGCCTGCTGATGATGTGGGTTTATCACCGCACCCAAAGCCTGATGCTGGCGATCACTATGCATGCCAGCTTTACGGGATCGCTACTGGTTTTGGTTCCCGTGGTGCCCGCGTCGCAGGGTTTTTATTGGCAGGCGATCTTTGCGATCGTGCTTTGGGGCCTAGTCGCGCTTGCTCTGCGAAAAGACAAGGCAAGCCATGCGGGTCGTCTTGCACGGAGAAAAGAATTTCAACCATGAACAAATCTTGGGCTCAGTTTCGTCTGCCGCTTGTTTTCCTTGCAGACCTTGGAAACGCTTGGCCCATTAGCGCCTTCGGCTGCGTTTGGTCCCGCATGCAAGATCCATCATGAAACCGGAAGGAAAACCCATGCCCGCACTTATTTGGATAATTGTTGCCGCTGTAATCCTGACATCGGTCTATTTTGCAGCAAGTGCCGTTGGCGCGTGGCGTTGGCAAAATGCCACCGATGCTCTGGTTTCTGAGTTGGATGGTGGGCGCGTTTCCCTGGGAATAAATCGCTACAATTCAGCTGAGTTGGCAGGGCTGCCCGCACCGGTGAAAC
>JANMEX010000187.1:0-8781 GCA_031377485.1 Phyllobacteriaceae bacterium | reverse complement strand
CCCGCGATATAGTGATCACCGACCGCTGCCATCAGCAATTCGCCGACTGCGTCATAGACCGGTCCTGATGAAGCCGTGATGCTGAAGTTTGCAAAATTCAGCCAAGGCGCCAAAGCGCTCATGCCGACGTAAGTGTTGCCGCCCATGTGCAGCACGAGGCCGCCCAAAGCAGTCAATTCAAGCGAGCTGCCGGACGGAAGGCTGGCAGAAAGTGTGGCGATTGCCGCATTCACTTTGGCAGCCACCAGCGAATCCCAAGTCGTTGCCACGTTGCCGTCGTCAGGATTCAAGTGCTTGAAATCAAAATGCGGATTCATGTCGAGGAGCATGGCTTGGCCGGTGTAGACATAACCGCCATCTGCCGCGCCGTTCGTGTCGATGACATGGCCTGAGGCGTCACGGGCACGCAGATTGTTTATGTCATCCCAAGTCAGGTCAGTGCGTCCGGTTTCGCTCATGTGGGCGCGAAGTTCATTCAGTGTTGGAAGCGTGCGCGTGGTTTGGCCGGCGCCTGCATCAGAGAAAGTTGTGCTGTTGTAGACCTTGATTTGATGTCCATCGAGGAGTTCGGCACCGGGCCGATACTGACCCGTGTTGGGGTCAATCACCCATTCGCGTAGCATGTTGGTGACCTGCAAATCCGAGCCATAGCTTTGGCTCTGATCGATATAGGGAGAAGTGTGGTTGGTGTATGAAGCGGTCGCAGGTGCGTTGATCAAACCGGTCGTGTCATCACCGCCGCCCAAGACGCCATCAGCGCCAAGCGAGGTTATTTCATCGCCACTACCCATCACACCGTCAGTGCCTGCTATCGAAACAGTACGGCCATGAATGTCTGTTGTGGTGTATCCATCAGGCGTGGCACGCGAAATGGTGATCGTCGTTACCGGATTGCCATCCGGTCCGGGTAAACCATACATCGGATCATTCGGGGAAAGCGGTATGATGATTTTGGCGCCTTGACCACCCTTGCCGATAAAATCGAGACCGTGATCAAAGAACTGGCCAAACAGAGTGAATATCCCGCTGGTGGAAGGATCGCCCGGCAGCGTATTGAGATTGCGGACAATGTGTTCGGTTACAGATTGGACAATAGGTGCGCCATTCACATCAAAGCCAACCACCACGTCAGATGTCAAAGCATCGGTTTCCACTCCGGTTCGCGTCAAGGCGCTGTCAGCGACACCAACTGCATGATCAGAATAGGATGAACTGATAGTCTGCGTGATCATTCTGGGCGTATAGTCGATGACCGTCGTGCTCTGGTTTTGGTAATTGGCGCTGTTGTCGGCGACCGGTACAAATGTGGGGTGGGTGGTGGTGTAGTTGATCAGCGCCGGATTGGTCGTCACCTGCTGAACATAGTTGGAATAATCGGCAACAGTCAGGCGCGGAAATGGCTCATCTGTGCCACCCCAGGTCCACCGCGTCAGATCAACAAGGTTATTGAAAAATCCGACAGACAAGCGGAAACCACTGGCCTCGCGCGCGCCATCATAAATTGACAGGCCGGTCGTCGGATCAACAATGGTCAAGGGATCAAACGTGCCAAACAGGCCCAATTCAACAACAGCACCAAGTGAGTTGTAATAGCCGAAAACGGCACGGCCATTTGCGTCATAACGAACAATGACAACCGCCGAACGCAACTGGTCCAAGAGATAGTTGATATCACCAAGTGTGATTTCGAATGGCTTGAAAGAAGGCATTTTCAGCTCCCATGAAATGGCCGCCGACTGAAAATAACAGCCAGGGTTGTGGACAAACTGGGAGAAACTTCGCACAAAGTTGTGAGGCACCGGTAGTCAACAAGGTCCCTGCCGGGTACGCGTCTGTATGCCTACATCTGATGGGACCTATGGTCGGGAGCGTGATGCGACCTTTGTCGGATATGGTGGCGGATTTCCGCAACGGGTTTGGCGCGATGAGTCTCTCCCGCCAGTTTGTGATCACGGCAACGTTGATCATGGGAATCGCCATGCTGGTTTTGGGCAGCTGGGTAAGCCAGCGCATGCAAGAAGGAGCCACGCGCAGCGCCGCCGAATCCGGTGCGGTGTTCCTGCAATCCTTCCTTCAGCCGCACATCCAGGATCTTGACGATCCGTCATTGACACAGGATAGCCTCAAACGTCGGCTGGACAGTCTGTTTGCAAATGCGCTTTTTTCCGACAGCGCTGTCAGAAAGCACTTTGTCATCCTCAAGGTTTGGCGCCTCGACAAATCACTCGCCTATGTTTCCAGCAGCAATTTCCGGCCGTCCGAGATCGTCGAACGTGAGATCGCCATTGCGGCTTCCGGTCATATTGCGACAGGTTTCGAAGATCTTGACGAGATGCTGGTCAACGTGAAACCCGAAGACAACGTTGTCCTTCTGGAGGTGTACGCACCGCTCTACCAGATCGGTTCCAACAAGATCATTGCGGTTGGCGAGTTTTATCAGAGCGGCGCTTGGCTCATCGAAGAGCGCAGGAATGCCAGAAATTCAGCCTGGGCAACGGTTGGGGCGACAGGTTTGATGATGCTCGCAGGACTGTTTCTTATCGTTTCACGCGGCAGCGCAACCATTGACCGGCAAAGACTTGCGCTGGAAGAGGAAATTGCACACGTTTCAGCGCTGGCCGCGCAGAACAAATCCTTGCGAAGGGTCGCAGACCAGGCCCGCGTAAATGCCAGCGAAGCCAATGAATATTATCTCGCACAGCTTGGTGCCGATATTCATGATGGCCCGCTGCAAATCTTGAGCTTGCTGATGCTTTCGCTGGGTAGTGACGGGCAAGATCTTGCCGACGACAGGCAGGTTCAGTTGCCGGATTCAACGGAACTCGCCAAGAAACTGCATAGTGAATTGCGTGAGTTGTCGTCCGGGCTGGTTTTGCCGGGCATTCAGGAAATGCAATTCTCTGGCATCATCGAAGCGGCGGTAAGGCGGCACCAGGATTTGACGGCAACTGCGGTGACTGTCACCCTCGGGCCCCTGCCGGACCATGCCGCCCCCGCTGTGATGATTTGCTGCTACCGGGTCATTCAGGAGGCGCTGAACAATGCCTACCGCCATGCAGGTGGGGAAGATCAGCATGTTCATGCCGAGTCATCCGGCAGTTGGCTGACACTTGTCATTTCTGACGGTGGCACCAGGACCAAAGATGTAACTCGTAATCCAAAACTTTCATCACGCATTGGAGTACCGGGCATGCGCATGCGAATCGAGGCTTTGAAAGGCACGCTGGAAATCAAAACACATGCGCGTAACGGCACGAAAGTCATCGTCCGGCTCCCGCTTGACCCGGTTGATGGTTAAGCGGGTGTATGCATCGATGGAAGCTAGGCGGTGTTTTCCCGTCCCGCTTCCGCAAAGTACTGGCGTGCAGCAAGCGCCGCTTCCACACGGTTGCGTACATTCAACTTCGACATCAGGTTCGTCATATAGTGTTTGACGGTTTTTTCGCTGATCTCCATTTTGATTGCGATTTCCTTGTTGGAATACGCTTGCATCAAATTGCGCACGACTTCCATTTCCCGTTCACTCAAATGGATCGCCTGCAATGCGCTCAAGCGTGTTTTCTGGAGCCGTATTTCATTAAACACCCGACCGGCAAAATTCGGGGAAATGAAGACATCTCCCCTCAATACTGAATTGACCGCGCCGAACAGCTCTGCAGTCGAACTGTCCTTGACGACATAACCACGCACGCCGCAATCCAGTATCTTGATTGCCTGACCAACATCAGCAGACGCCGTGTAGACTATGATTTTCGTCGTTGCCGCCACGCCGGATTGCGACACAATATATTTGATCGCCGCAATGACGTCTCCATCCATGCTCAGATCCAGAAACATCAAATCCGGATGATAATCATTGAAAACGGCAATTGCATCACCAGCCGTGCTTCCGTGACCAACCACAGTGTAACAATTCTTACTCGCGAAAACTGCTCTAATGCCCTCCACCAAAACAGGATGATCGTCTATAAACGCAACCCTGACATACCCAACTTGACCCATCACCGACCCTCACTACGGACCCCGGTTTTTCATCCACTAATACAAAGCAAGCTCTAGCCCCACAATAAACAACCTATCTATATTATTCCAGATTGAAACAAATGTAAATATAATTATTAAAACCTAATTCTACAGTATATATTATTGTAATTAGAAAAAATAAAAGTCTATCATAGTCAGATTTCAGAATTTAAATCGATTTATTTGGCAATATTAATTAAATCAATTAATATTACGCAAAATCTTAAAATGTAACATTTGTGATAATTCTTCAAATCAAGAGATTATGGCTCTCGACGATGGTCTGAAAGCGCAGCGCATTAGTCTGATATGCCTTCAAATGAGTCCATTGGACCTTACGAAACACATCTCAATTCTGCATCCAAGATCGGCAAATCAATGTTGTGATTCATGGCAAAGATTATCACTTCTGCAGTTCAATTAATCGCCACCTGAACCGGACGCGTTCCTCCACCGGCTTACGGCAACTTCGGCAATTGTGGTGCTTAGCAAAAAACCGGCGAGATCAGTGATTTCTCGGTCATAAACAAAGGAGGCAAGATGGCTAACCCCATGAAGCCGATCCGGCCATGGCCCCGAACAGATTTCGGGACAGTTTTGCTGCACTGGCCGTTGGCAGCGTCATTGGTCTGGCTGTCGTTGACCGGCCTGCGCATTGCATCAGATGACGAGGAATTTGCCTGGCTGCGAAATCTCGACCGGATTTTGCCAAGCAGGCAGCTCTGGCTCAACCATGTCATAGCCGCAGAAGTCATGACAGGTGTTGTTGTGGCTTACGTCGTCTACATCTTCCTCGCCCGCCTGACGTCTCGGGTAAAAATTGACCGGACACGTCTGGCCGGATTGACTGGCACGCCCCGCGCCCGTTGGGCCAGCATAAATGTTCTGATTTGCTGGGGACTTTTTGTGTCACTGGCGACCAGCATTGTCACAGGCTGGCTTTGTTTTGTTGAATTCGACAACACTGTTCTCTTGCTCCACATGTATGCAGCGTTGGTTTTGGTACTCCTTCCCGTCTTGCATGTCTTGGTCCACGTACGCATCGGTGGCTTGCGGCAACTGGCACGCATCGTGCGGCCCTCAGCATTGGCCATTCCGGAAGAAGAAAGCGACCTCGCCGAAATTGTCGCCCAACTTTTGGCTGAACAGAAAAGCTCTGAGCTCAAATTCCGCCAAGCGCGAACCAAAAGCCCGAAGAGAGCGCACCATGCCTGATCGAGCCAAATTTCGCAGCCGACCAGTCTTGGTCGCTGTTCTTGTCTCTGTGCTCTGCTGCGCGGGTCTGGCCGGCTTTGCCGCAATTACCGTCCCCGTACTCGAGGTGCCGTTGATTGATCCCACGAACACCCCGGTCATAAACGGCGACACCTCCGACAAGGCCTGGAGCACAGCAAAGCCTGTTACGTTGATGACCGCACACGGGAGCGATTTCGGTGGATCAGGGGAAACGGAGATCACAGTGCGCGCTTTGCATGACAAGCGGCAGATCTATTTTTCATTCGTTTGGGATGATCCAACAAAGTCAGATGAACATATCCCGCTCGTCAAGAAAGACGGGATATGGCATTTCGCGGAGATTTCGCAGGATGCCAACGACCAAAATGATCAATTCGATGATCGCCTGGCGATCATGTTGGCACATTCGCAGGCCACGCTGATCGGCGGCGCCATCCATTTGGGCGTGGCGCAGTTTGCCGGTGTGCCTAAACCCATATCCGGGAGGGGATTTCACTATACTTCCGACGGATCGCTCCTTGATGTTTGGATCTGGAGTGGCGTCGCCAACGCGGTTTCGCCATACTTGCAGGATGATTTTATCGGCGCACCGGAACTCCCAAATGCTGCGCAGGCCAAAGGAGTCGAGCGCTACGCCGGAGGCATAGCGCCGGATACCCCGTTGGCGCTTTCTGTCCCGAACTTCAAAATGGTTCAGGGCACAAGCGGGCAGGAATTGTTGCAGCCGCTGCGCCTGCCTTTGCCTGCACCTGACGGCGCATTTGCCGCGTCCCTCAGCCAAGCAGCAAAGCTGCAAGGAGAAGGTGGTGATGCATCCGCTCCGCAGGCGCTGACGGAAGATCAGACGGCCCCGTATTCGAGTGTGGATGACGCGCTTATCCCTGACGGAACAATCGTCCCGTCCGTTGTCGTCAACACGCGGAGTTTTGATGCGGGCAATGGCGTAAAAGGCGTTGCCAAATGGGCTGGCGGGCGCTGGATGCTTGAAATCAGCAGACCCCTCGTGAGCGGCGTCAACGACGTTTCCATCAACTCGGGCACATTGATGTGGCTGGCAGCCTTTGACCACGCCCAGACCCGTCACACCTACCATTTGCGACCTTTGAAACTGGAGCTGGAAAACTATGGCTAATCATTTGACTGTCACTGTGAACGGTGAGCAATTCAATGCAAGAGCTGGCGAACGCCTGTTGGACGCAGCCATGCGCAGTGGTGTTGATTTGCCCCATGATTGCCGGTCCGGCCATTGTGGTGCCTGTACAATTCAGGTCAAAAAAGGCCTGACGCTTGACGGGGAAACCGGTGAGCCGGGTTGCGTGCGGGCCTGCCAGGCGAGGGTTTTTTCCGACCTCGATCTTGCACTTGGTGACCTGCCGCAGCCGCACCGCGTAACTGGAACCGTTTCGTCCATCGTCGACCTTGCCGCCAATATTTTGGAAGTCTCGATAACACTCGACGCCAATCTGGATTGGGTACCTGGTCAATATTGCAAGGTGAAGTTCAAAGGCTACCCGAGCCGCAGTTTCAGTCCGACGGCGTGTCTTGAGACCGGCGAGTTCGGTGACAGCTTGCGCTTTCACATCAAGCAGGTTCGCGACGGCCAGGTCACCCCGCAACTGGGAGCCAAAATCAATGTTGGCCACAAGGTGCAAATCGACGGCCCATACGGATCTGCCCATCTTCGACCAGCCAAGAAAAACCGCCTCGTGCTCGTCGGCAGCGGCACCGGCTTTGCGCCGATCTGGGCCGTGGCTGCCGCAGCCCTTGCGGAATTTGCCGACCGCGAGATGGTGTTGGTCTGTGGTGCACGCAACGCCGTATCTTTCTACATGGCCAATGCTCTCCGTCTGGCAAAAATGCACAGCCGCGTCCTTGTCATTCCCACGCTTGAAGAGATGCAGCGCCAATCACACATACTGGTCGAAGGAACACCCGCGCAAAACCTGCCTGATCTTGATGGTGACGACATTGTCTATGCGGCAGGTTCACCCAAAATGGTCTCAAAGGTCGCAGAGGCCGCCCGCCATGCCGGCGCCATCTTCTACGCCGACCCGTTTGAATCTGGGCACAAACGGCAGTTCTCGCCAGTCAACAGTCTGCGCAGATTTTTCCAGGCGCCCCGTGCTCCGGCATTGGCGGCTTGAGGGAAACCTCCTTTTTCCTGTTTCAAAGGTTGTGGAAAGGATTTGATCCAGCCACCAGTTGGTTTTCTGGATAACAATTTGGATAGTGCTGTAACACTGAACTGTTCCTTGGCATGTCCTGACAAATCAACATCCGCCAAGCTAAAACCCGTGCGGGCCGGTTGACATCTGTCAACGCATGCCAGCCGGGTTGCGGCATTGTGTTGTGTGTCTCATAGCCAAGGTGGAACGGATGAAGATCGTTACTCTCACGCCAAATCCAGCGTTGGACTGTTCCTGCGAGGCGGACACTGTTGAGCCGATCCACAAGGTGCGAACCTTCAACGAGGTCTATGCGGCAGGCGGCGGCGGGATCAACGTGGCCCGCGCCATCCGCCAACTTGGCGGCGAAGCGATGGCACTCTATCTGGCGGGCGGCGCGACGGGAGTCTTTCTTGACCAACTGATGGATGAAGCGGGCGTCACCCGCCAGAGCATCGTCATCGCCGGCAACACCCGCGTAAGCCACAATGTTTTCGAGCGTTCAACAAGACTGGACTACCGGTTTGTGCCGGAAGGCCCGCTGGTTGCGAAGGCCGAATGCGACAGGCTGCTTGAAGCACTTGGCGCAATGTCGGCCGATATGATCGTTGGCTCGGGCAGCCTGCCGCGCGGGGCGGGGGATGATTTTTTCGCCCGTGCCGCTGATGTCGCAAATGCCTGTGGCGCGGCATTCTATCTTGATACATCGGGAGCTGCACTTCGGGCCGCACTGGCGCGGGGAGGCGTGGCGCTGGTCAAGCCAAGCCATGGCGAACTTTCATCGATCAGCGGCAAAAAGCTTGAAACCCGCGACGCGCAAGAGGCGGCCGCGCTGGACCTCGTCAAATCCGGCAGCACCAATCTGGTGGCAGTGACGCTCGGACGCGAAGGCGGCTTTCTGGCAAGCGCTGACGGCATCTTCAGTGTGCCCTCGCCAAAGGTCGAAGCCTTGAGCGCGGTGGGCGCAGGCGACAGTTTTCTCGCCGGCATGGTGCTGGCGCTTGCCAACGGCAAGCCGCCGCGCGACGCCTTTGTTTACGCCATGGCCGCAGGAGCCGCCGCCGTGCTGCACATCGGAACCCGGCTGTGTAAACGTGACGATGTGGAGAGGATTTACACGGGGATGGTGACAGATCTGGGCGGGCAGATGTTATAATTTTGGATCATCTGCCAACGCAATTTCGCCGCATCGCGCCTGCTTTCGCATCCGATCATTTCAAAGAGCCCTCAACGAATTGAGGTTGGGAAACAGGGTGCGTGGTCCTGCCTCTGTAATTTTAAGTATGTGACATCGCCACACACCCTGTCCGGTGGGTTTGCGCTGACAATGCCGGTTGATGCGCCTTAGACCGCTCTC
>JANMEX010000183.1:0-4407 GCA_031377485.1 Phyllobacteriaceae bacterium | reverse complement strand
TGCCCAAGGATTTTCGCTCAGGAACAAACTGATCGATTGGCGCGGCACGGAAAAGCGCGCCAAGGCGGCGCTGGAACTCGTTGGCTGTGATTTCGATCCGACGACGCGCGTTCAGGATTTGAGCCGCACGGAAAAATCGCTGGTCGCCATCGCCCGTGCGCTGGCGGTCGAAGCCGATGTGTTGGTCCTCGACGAGCCGACCGCGAGCCTTCCGGCAGATGAGGTCGAGCGCCTGTTTGCAGCGCTACGTCCATTAAAGGCGCGGGGCGTTGGCATGATTTATGTGTCGCACCGGCTGGATGAAATCTTCAAGATTGCCGACCGTGTCGCTGTCTTGCGCGATGGCAAACTGGTCGGGGCAAAGCCTGTCGGCGAGACCTCATCCCGCGATCTTGTCGAGATGATTGTCGGACGCGCCGCTTCTGATCTGTTTGTCAAAGCAAAGACCAGTGCGGGCGCAGTCCGTCTTTCGGTTTCCAACCTGACGACCAGCGACGCGGGACCGGTTTCGTTCGAACTTCGCGAAGGCGAACTTTTGGGCCTGGTTGGCCTGCGTGGTGCGGGCCAGGAAACAGTCGGCCGCGCCCTGTTCGGGGCTGAGCGATTCACAGGCGCTGTCGAACTTAACGGTAAAGTGCCTGATCTTTCTTCTACCATCGCAGCCATGAAATCCGGCGTCGGTCTGATTGCCCGTGACCGCACGGAAGAGTCCGTCGCCTTCTCACTGTCCATCCGCGAGAACATGTACATGAATCCGGGTGCATCCGGCCGCGGGCTGCTGTCATTCATGTCACCGCGCCTTGAAGCGGAGCACACAAGAATCGCGGGTGCGACTTTGGGCCTTCGCCCCAATGATCCGTCTCTGCCAATTGAGGCCCTGTCCGGTGGCAACCAGCAAAAGGTCGTCGTCGGCCGCTGGGTGCTTACGGGGCGCAAATTGCTGATCGCTGAGGACCCGACCGCCGGTGTCGATGTCGGCGCAAAGGCGGAGATATACAAGCTCATTGCCGGTGCGCTGGAAGCGGGACTTGCGGTCATTGTGGTTTCGACGGACTTTGAGGAGGTCGCCCACATTTGCCACCGTGCGCTGGTATTTTCGCGCGGGCGCATTGTGCAGGAACTTGAAGGGCAGGGGCTGACCACCGCCTCGCTGATCCACGCGGCCTCGGCCTCGGAAGCCGCATGAAGAACGGAAACGCCAGATGAACTCGATCCAGTCCACCGCCCTTGAGCCGACCAAAAGTGAACTCGCTGGCCTCACCTTCGGGCAAAAGCTTGGGCGGCTTATCCCGGTCTATGGTCTTGTGATCCTGACTGCGTTTTTGATCATACTGTTCTCGCTGATGCTGCCCAATACGTTTCCGACGCTGCTCAATTTGCGCTCGATCATTTCTGACAAGGCCATCATCGCACTTTTGTCACTGGCGGCCATGATCCCGATGGCATCGGGCCGCATTGACCTGACCGTCGGTTACGGCATTGTGCTGTGGCATATTCTGGCGATCAGCCTGCAAACAGCATATGGATTTCCCTGGCCACTGGCGGTGTTGGTTGTCCTGGTGCTGGGCGCGATCACCGGCTTTCTGAACGGCCTTTTGGTTGAAGTGGCCAAGATCGACAGTTTCATCGCAACACTTGGCACTGGCACAATCCTTTATGCATTGGCGCTCTGGTACACTGGCGGACGCCAAGTTGTCGGCGTCTTGCCGGACGGGTTTCTGGCTCTGAACGGCACCATGGTTTTCGGACTGCCGATCACCGGCTTTTATGTGCTGATCATTGCCTTCGCCATGTGGCTTATCCTCGAATACACCCCGGTCGGGCGCTACCTTTACGCCATCGGCGCAAACCCGAAAGCAGCGGCGCTGAACGGCATTCCGGTGCAGAAATTCGTGATGGGCGCGTTCATCACCTCTGGCCTTTTGGCCGCTCTCACCGGAGTTCTGCTCGCATCCAAACTGCGCATCGGTCAGGCCAGCGTTGGCCTTGAATATTTGCTGCCCGCACTCGTCGGCGCATTTCTTGGCTCCACAACCATCAAGCCCGGACGGGTCAACGTCTGGGGCACAATGATCGGTGTCATCATTCTGGCCGTCGGTATTTCCGGCATCCAGCAATTCGGCGGCTCGTTCTTTGTCGAGCCGCTGTTCAACGGCGTGACCCTGCTCGTTGCCATCGGCATCGCGGGATACGCCCAACGAAAGCGCGGGGCAGTCATCAAACAGCCCCGACCAACCCAATCCCCGTCTGGCGAAACCGCCGGTCAGGGCTGACTTCAAAATTTAACGGGAGGACTATCATGAACCGCAGAGACATACTGAAATACGGCGTTGCCGCCCTGGCACTCATCGTATCAGCTCCGGCATTTGCCGACGCGATGGCTGATGCACAGGCCGTCGTCGATAAATACGCCAGCAAGGTCGACAAGTGGGACGGCCCGACCACCGGCCCCAAGGGCGCGGAAGGCAAGACCATCGTCATTCTCGCTGCTGACCTGAAAAATGGCGGCATCCTTGGCGTTTCCAAGGGCGTTGAAGAAGCAGCTGCCGCACTCGGCTGGACAGTCAAGACGCTCGATGGCGCAGGCTCCATTGGCGGGCGCACTGCAGCCTTCGGTCAAGCCATGGCCTTGAAACCCGATGGCATCATCATCAACGGCTTTGACGCTGTCGAGCAGAAGCCGGCAATGGAAGCCGCAATGGCCGCCAAGATCCCGATGGTTTCCTGGCATGCAGGTCCGACAGTCGGCCCGATTGATGAAGTCGGCGTGATGGCCAATGTTGGCACTGATGCTATGGAAGTCTCCAAAGCCGCAGCCGACTGGGCCTATATCGACGCCAAGGGTAAGCCCGGCGTCATCATCTTCACAGATTCGACCTACGCGATTGCCATCGCCAAGGCCGACCGGATGAAGAAGGAAATCGAGGATCTCGGCGGCACAGTGCTTGAATATGTCGACACCCCGATTGCCGAAACCTCACAGCGCATGCCGCAGCTCACCACCTCGCTGTTGCAGAAATACGGCGACAAGTGGACACACTCGCTGGCCATCAATGACTTGTACTATGACTTCATGGGCCCATCGCTGGCAGCCGCCGGCAAGGCTGGCACCGATGCCCCGATCAACGTTGCCGCTGGTGACGGTTCGGAATCGGCATATCAGCGCATTCGCTCCGGCCAGTTCCAGAAAGTCACCGTTGCCGAACCTTTGAACCTCCAAGGCTGGCAATTGGTTGACGAACTCAACCGCGGCATGGCCGGTGAAAAATGGTCCGGCTATCTTTCGCCGCTCCATGTCGTCACCTCGGCTAATGTCGAGTTTGACGGCGGCCCGAACAACGGCTTCGACCCGGGCAATGGATACCGCGACGAATACAAAAAAATCTGGGCCAAATGAGAATTTGCTTTGGCGGCCATCTGATGTGGCTTTCTGCGCTTCCGGTGCTCACGTACCCAAAAGTACGCTGCGCTCCGGTTCTCGAAAACCGCACCAGCTGACTCGCCAAACCAAATTCTCGCATCGCACTTGAACGAAGAAGGCCGGTGGCATTCGTGCCGCCGGACCGGTTCACTGATATCGAAAGTCCGGCTATGATCATTCGCTATGCTTTGTTTGAAGGAGCCATTCATGAAGGACGCGAGGCTGAATTTCGAGCCTTTGTGAAGGACCGACTCGTGCCTTTATGGACGCAGTTTCCCGGGGCCGAGGAAGTGCGCGTGCTAGATGGGGTTGACCGCGATGAAGGTGCGCCTGTGTACGCAATGGCGCTTGCAATCGGCTATCCGGATATGGCCGCCGTTGATAAAGCACTGCAATCCGATGTGCGCTTTAAAAGTCGCGAAGTCACCGGCGAACTGCTGAAACTGTTCACTGGCAAAGTCCATCACCATCTCTTCGCAGCCAATGAGTATGCCCCCACCTTAGTGCGGTGACATAGCGCCGCTGCTGGAAATTCTTGTTGACGAAGCCGGACTGCAGGGCGCTCAATTAGAACGCTGGCTGGAGAGGCGAATGTCATGAAAGCACCGCGTTTGCGTTTTCACGGGGCGGCGCAGGCCGTTACCGGTTCGTGCTTTGAAATCGAGACTGAAAAGTTTCGGATCCTGATCGATTGCGGCATGTTTCAAGGCTCGAAATCCGAGCGTGATTTGAACTACGGCGCATTTCCTTTTCCGCCCGACGAGATCGATGCGGTTGTCCTCACACATGCACATATCGACCACAGTGGGCTACTTCCCAAATTGGTCAAACACGGCTTTTCAGGTCCGATCCATGCGACTGCAGCAACAGTTGACCTCTGTTCGGTAATGCTGCCGGATTCTGCCCATATTCAGGAAATGGAAGTCGAAAATCTCAATCGGCGCAATGAAAAACGCGGACGCGAACAGGTGGAGCCGATTTACACC
>JANMEX010000177.1:0-4219 GCA_031377485.1 Phyllobacteriaceae bacterium | reverse complement strand
GCGATACCGGTCTGGACATCGCCGCCATCCGCGAGATTTCCAACTACTGGGAACGGGTTCGCGCGCAGTATGCAGCGTTCGAGAGCGGCATCCCTGCCCCGGCGTCGGAGGTCTACCTGCACGAGATGCCGGGCGGCCAGTTCACCAACCTCAAGGAACAGGCCCGCTCGCTCGGACTTGAAACCCGCTGGCATGAGGTGGCTCAGGCCTATGCGGATGCCAACCAGATGTTCGGCGATATCGTCAAGGTCACGCCTTCGTCCAAGGTCGTCGGCGACATGGCCCTGATGATGGTCAGCCAGGATTTGACCGTGGCGGATGTCGAGAATCCTGCCAAGGACATCGCCTTCCCCGATTCCGTCATTTCCATGCTGCGCGGGGATCTCGGTCAGCCGCCGATGGGTTGGCCGGAAAAATTGCAGGCCAAGGCACTGAAAGTCGACAAGCCGATCACGGTGCGTCCCGGTGCTTTGATCAAGCAGGCCGACCTTGCCGCCGACCGCAAGGCGATTGAGAAGAAACTCGACCGCAAACTCTCCGATGCCGAGTTTGCGTCCTACCTGATGTATCCGAAAGTCTTTTCGGATTTTGCCGCCGCCAGCGAAAATTATGGTCCGGTGTCGATCCTGCCAACGCCGATCTATTTCTACGGCCTGCGTCCGGGCGAAGAAATCTTCGTCGATATGGAAAAAGGCAAGACGCTGGTCATTCGCTGCCTTGCAATTGGCGAGTCAGATGATCAGGGCATGGTGACAGTGTTCTTCGAAATGAACGGCCAGTCCCGCCGCGTCAAAGTTCCCGATCGCGCCCATGGCGCCAAAGGCGTTCGCGCCCGCCTCAAGGCGGAACCTGGCAATGAGCGCCACATTGGCGCGCCGATGCCCGGCGTCATTTCCTCACTTGCCGTGCAGGCCGGTCAGGACGTGAAGGCCGGTGATGTGCTGGTTTCCATCGAAGCCATGAAAATGGAAACCGCACTCCATGCCGAGCGCGATGGCAAGGTCACGGAAGTGCTGGTCAAGGCCGGCGACCAGATCGACGCCAAGGATTTGCTGGTGGTGTTCGGGTAGGCGGAGTTGCCCATTTCAATCGTGCAGCGCTAAGGCCTGCAGAGCGGCGCGCAAAGTCAGTGCAGACCGCGGCACTTTTCCTCTCCCCGCCTTACGGCAGGGGCGAGGAAACAGCAAATCTATCTACGCCCAAAACCAGTCTAACCCATTGAAATAATTGATCCAGATAGTTTCCTCGGCCAGACTTATCCACACCTCCGCTCGTCTCCCGCATAATCCCCGTGCTCTTTGCAAAGGGGACACGGAATCATGATCCGGGTGCACGTGGCAAAGGCCGGTGCTTTGTTGGCGGGAGTCGGAAACCCGCTGGGCGATGAGCCCCCAAGCAAAGGCGCTAAAGGCTCGGGCGTTATCCGAAAGGGTAGCGTTCCGGACCGGCGCAAGAACACCGGGCGGGGTGTGTGGCGATGCCACACATTATTACCTTCAAAGGCAGGACCACACATCCCGCCTCCCCGGATTTTCAAAGAGCCAGACGCAAATTGCGGGCGTGGCGAAGCTGAACCGTGCCAATTTAGAGGAAAATGAACATGACAGAGAAACGCACCAGTGCGAAGAGAAGCAAGATTCAAGGCGAACAGGCACGCGAGACGTGGACCGCTGCCATCGAACACATCAATGACGGCTACCGCATTGTCGCGCTTCAGGATGGAATGCCTGCACGCTGCAAACGGCGCGATTGCCGGACAACCGGCATGTGCCAAACCAGCGGAACGCTTGCACATGACTGCGGCTCCCGGTCTTCCATTGATCATTTTGCCCGGGTGTTCACGCTGATTGACTACCGCAGAATGCTTGACGACGCCAAGCCGGGCCATGAGTTGGAAAGCAGCATGGGGCTGATCTGGCGGATGTTCGAGTTCATAGTCGGTGAAATCGCGCAGCGAGAGCCTGATTTTCCGCAGGAATACAGGGCGATGTTGACAGATTATATAAACGTGCATAAACGTGCAGAAACACGAACAACCATGTAATGCCCATGCAAACCGCAACCGCCCTGCTCATCGATGAGCGCCAAGCTGAAATCCGCCGCCGCCTCGCGTCCAACGACCGGGTGATTGCGGGCGATCTTGCGCAGGAATTTCAGGTTTCGGAAGACACGATCCGCCGTGATCTGCGGGAACTTGCTGCTGCCGGCCAATGTATTCGTGTCTATGGCGGGGCGCTGCCGGTGCCTGCGCCGGAAACGCCGTTGAATGAGCGATACAGTGCCAACATCGAGCGCAAACGCCGCCTCGCCTCTATGATGACCGGATTTGTCGAACACGGCATGACAGTGTTTCTTGATGCCGGTTCGACCAATCTGGCGGCTGTGCAAATTTTACCCGACAATCTTGATCTCACCATCGCCACCCACGCCCCGCACATTGCCGCTGCGGTTCTCGACCGGCCCGGCTTCCGGCTGTTCATGATCGGCGGCAAAGTGGACGGGCGCGTCGGTGCGGCCACCGGCGCGCAGAGCCTGCGCGAGTTGGAGCGCTTGCGTCCGGACATTGCGTTCATTGGCGCCTGTGCCGTTTCGGGCGTCACGGGAGTAACCGCATTTGACGCTGAAGACGCCGAATTCAAACGCCTTCTCACGCGCCAGTCGCGCATGAACCTTGTCGCGGCCGTCAATGAGAAAATCGGCACTGCCGCGCCCTATCCGGTTTTTCCGCTCAGCGCCTTTGACCATATCGTCATCGAGAGGGATCTCGATCCGGTCAAGCGCGCCTCCCTTGCCATTTCCACACCGGTGCTCGTCAGCGCCTGAAAGGACTTTCATGTCAGCCATTACCCTATCGGATACCCAGACCGCTGCGCGCGGTCGCTGGGCGGTCGCTGCGATGTTTCTGGTCAACGGCTTCATCATGGGTTCCTGGGCGCCGCAGATTCCCTTCATGCTGCCGCGCCACGGCATCACAGAATTCACGCTTGGCCTGATGATCCTGCTGTTCGGTGTCGGTGCTGTCATTGCCATGATCTGGACCGGACGGCTCATCAACCATTACGGCTCGCGCACCGTCACGCGCACCTTTGCCATTATTGCCAGCTTCGGCCTTGCCGCCATCGTTTTATCCCCGAACATCCCGCTCGCCTGCGTCGCGCTGTTTTTCACCGGCGCATGCGGGGGCTCGATGGATGTCGCGATGAACGCCAATGCGGTGGAAGTCGAGCGCCGTCTCGACAAGGCGATCATGTCCGCGTCGCACGGCTTCTGGTCGCTCGGCGGCTTTGTCGGCGGCGGTATTGGCGGGTTGATCATTGCAAGGTTCGGCGTTGAAAATCATGCGATCATCGCCAGCGCCGTTTGCCTTGTCGTCGCGCTCGTCGCCATGCCGTTCATGGTCACTGAGGCTGCGCACCATGAAGAGGGTGTACCCAAGCCAAAATACAAATGGCCGACCGGCAGCCCCATCTATCTGCTTGGCCTCATGGCTTTGTTTTCAATGATTCCGGAAGGCGCGGTGCTGGATTGGGCGGCGCTTTACCTGTCGAAAGAGCTTGGCTCCACGGTCGCCGTCAGTGGCTTTGCCTTCGCTTTCTTTGCCGGCACGATGGCGTTGATGCGCTTTGCCGGAGACGGCGTTCGCAACCGGTTCGGGGCGGTCAACACCATGCGCTGGTCCGCCCTTATTGCTGCCGTCGGCATGTTTGCAGGCGGTGTCGCCCCGACCGACTGGCTCGCCATCACTGCCTTCGCTGTTGCCGGTCTCGGCATTGCCAACACGGTGCCGATTGCCTTTTCAGCGGCGGGTAACCAGCCCGGTCTCTCACCGGGCGCGGGCATCTCGCTGGTCACGCTGATGGGCTATTCGGGCATTTTGATCGCGCCGTCGGCCATCGGCTTTGTTGCCGAGCACATCGGATTCCGCATCACCTACGTCGTGCTTGCCGGATGCCTTGTTCTGGTCGCCCTCAATGCCGGACGTGTTGCGTCGGCTGACCGGGCAAAGTCTGACAGCGCGGTATAGAGGAAATCAGCGGTGCGGCGGATGCGTGGCGCGTGACGCACATCCTTGTGCATCGTCAGCCACATCGGCAGCACCGGCAGCGGCAGGTCAGGCAGGAAGGTCTTGAGCGTCGGTTCGCGCGCAATCAGCGGTGCTTGCGCAATGCCAACGCCAATCCCCGCCAATACCGCATGCCAGATGATCACCTGATTGTCG
>JANMEX010000064.1:0-1653 GCA_031377485.1 Phyllobacteriaceae bacterium | reverse complement strand
GCCTTTGATCCGCCAATTCGATATCTCTCTTCCAAGTCAGCTTAATATTGTCTGGCGAACCTTCGACAATACGCACATGCATGCCCGCCCATTCAGAAATGGCGGCGTCATCGGTGAAATGTTCAAGGCCCCGTTCAGCCGCGTCCAGATGCGCTTGGTGTATTGACGCAAACGGAAATGCCTGCGGCGTTTGCGCCGCAAACAAGCCTTGGCGTTCTATCGTTCCATCAACAATCTGGTTCGTTGCCTTTTTCAGTGTATCAGAAACGGCAATGGCAGGGATAACGCCATGACCACTTTCAAGCTCGTTCAACAGGCGCGCGATGAGCGCCTTGTTGATAAAGGGTCTGACAGCATCATGAACCATCACGTAAGCTGGCGGGTTATCGGCCAATGACTTCAGTCCAAGTACGGTCGATGATTGTCGGGTTGGTCCTCCAACGACGAGCGAAACCATATCGCTTAATCCTGAAAGCGCCGAAGTGGCAATTTCAAAATCATCCTTGTGAATAACGACAACTATTCGCCCCACAAGACCAGTAGAAAGGAACGCCTTGACTGTGTGACGAATAACTGGCGAGCCGGCCAACAGCCGGTATTGTTTAGGCCCGCCATCTTTCCCGGCGCGTTCGCCACGGCCTGCCGCAACAATCACCACTGCAGATTCATTGGAAGTTGACACTGTTATGGCCCTGTGAGTTTCAGCCAAGCGTTAGCGTGCCACAAAGATGAATGAAAGCGAGTCCGTGGAATGATGGTGTTGATGGCTTGTTTATTTCAATGCAATGGCTATAATTTGAGCGATGATTTCAACTGCTCAAAAAATAGACACTTCAGTTTTGCAGCAAACTTTGAAGATTGGTGCGCTTTGCGTGCCAAATCGCATTTTTCTTGCGCCAATGTCAGGTGTTACAGACGTTCCCTTTCGCAAACGCGCGGCAGAGGCAGGAGCAGGGCTTGTCATATCAGAAATGGTGGCAAGTCAGGAATTTGTCAAAGGGTCGCAAGAAAGCATAAAGCGCTCGCGCCCGTCAGGTTCAGGGATACACATGGTTCAGCTTGCTGGCCGTGAAGCTTACTGGATGGCTGAAGCGGCAAAAGCTATCGAAGCCTCCGGTGCCGACATCATCGACATCAACATGGGATGCCCTGCCAAGAAGGTGACTGGCGGATATTCCGGTTCTGCGCTGATGCGCGATCTGGATCATGCCATGACGCTGATTGAAGCGACTGTGCAAGCCGTTGCTGTTCCGGTCACGCTCAAGATGCGACTGGGATGGGATGACCATACCATCAATGCACCGGAGCTTGCCAAACGGGCAGTAGACGCAGGCGTGCAGATGATCACTGTGCATGGACGGACACGCTGCCAATTCTACGGCGGAAATGCGGATTGGTCTGCCATTCGCGCTGTTCGGGAAGCCATCTCTGTTCCGTTGACCGTGAATGGTGATATTCATGATTTGGAGAGTGCTGCTCGCGCGCAAACGCTCTCCGGCGCTGATGCAGTGATGATAGGTCGCGCTCACTACGGCAGGCCGTGGTTGGCTGGAATGTTGGTTTCGCACGGGCACCTTGATGATCAGCCAACGGGTGAAAACCTGGCTGATTATGTGGAACAGCATTACGAAGACATGCTCGCCCACTACGGCC
>JANMEX010000044.1:0-2647 GCA_031377485.1 Phyllobacteriaceae bacterium | reverse complement strand
GAATCGCTGGAAGATACAGTTCAAAAACGCACCTCGGAATTGGTCAGCGCCCGCGACGAAGCCGAACGCGCCAACGCTGCCAAATCCGAATTCCTGTCGATGATGAGCCATGAAATACGCACCCCGATGAACGGGATGATGGTGATGGCACAAATGCTGGCAGCCGCACCATTGTCGCCGCGACACCTGCGCTTTGCTGAGATCATAAATCGCTCGGGCCAAAATCTGCTCGCCATAATCAACGATGTGCTTGATATCTCCAAGATTGAGGCCGGGCGCCTGGACCTTGAAGCGACACCCTTCTCGCTCGACCAACTCTGTGCGGATGTATATGGCCTGTTTGCCGAGAGCGCGCGCGAACGTGGCGTCTACCTGGGGTTTTCAATAGATCCAACTGTTCCGCACGTGCTGATCGGTGACGCGACACGCCTCAACCAAGTGATCACCAATCTGGTAAACAATGCGCTGAAATTCACGGAAAAAGGTGGCGTCATCATTCGCGCCGAAGCCGTCCGGTCAGGCGGCTGTTTCCTGATTTCAATTTCGGTCAGTGACACCGGCATAGGCATTGCCAAGGAAAAGCTGTCGCTTGTTTTCGATCGCTTCGCCCAGGCTGATCAAAGCATTACCCGCCGATTTGGTGGTACAGGTCTCGGCCTTGCCATTTCCAAGCGGCTTGTCGAAGCCATGGACGGCGAAATTTCAGTTGCAAGTATTGAAGGCAAAGGCTCCGTCTTCACGGCGCAAGTTTCACTTCATGCAGAACAAGAAATGCCTCCGGCCGTCAATTTTGCCGGTCGGCGAATGAAGGTTGATTGCGCGTCGCCGATACAGGCCGAGTTGTTGGCAGAAACGCTTCGTCATCATGGTGCTATGATCGTGGATCACGATCCGGAAATCATAATGACGGATCGTGAAGACGAACCGGCAACAAACTCCCAAATATCCCTGTTCCTCGTTCCGATGCTTCAAGTCATGGAAACAAGTTACCGCACGCGCGGGCGGCTTGAGTTTCCTGTACCGGCCAGCCGCGATTCACTGGCAAGATTGGCAAACTCCATTTCCAGCGGAGATTTTTCACCGTTCCGCAACCTAGTCCGGGTTGCGCAGAACAACGCAAACTACGATCAATTCCGCGGCCTGCGCGCGCTCGCAGTCGATGACAACACGGTCAACCGCGAAGTTCTGAATGAAGCTCTGACATCGATGGGCGTAAACGTTGATTGCGCGGTAAACGGCGAAGAAGCACTGATATTTGCAGGCCAAAACACCTATGACATCATCTTCATGGATTGCTCCATGCCGGTAATGGACGGCTTTACCGCAACCAGGATTTTGCGCGAGCGCGAAAAAGGCACGGACCTTTATACGCCAATTGTTGCTATCACCGCGTTGTCCGAAAGTGCAGGAGATCGCAGTTGGCGCGCCAACGGCATGGACAGCTGGATATCCAAGCCATTCACAATTCCGACGGTTGCCGCACGCATTTCAAGTCTGGTTCTCAAGCGTTCCCAGATGGTCTCCTTGCGCAATGGAGATAAAGCTCAAGATGAAGCCACTGATGTGCCTTTACTGGATGAGCCGACGATGTCGATGATTGCGCGCCTGTCCTCAGGCGACACAAGCGGAACTGCAACGCGCATCCATTCCCTTTTCAAATCATCGGCAGAAAATGCTATCCAGTCCATTCAAACGGCAATCGACATTGGCAATCTAGAAAACCAGGTTGAATATGTGCATGACCTCATGTCCGTATCGCGCAGCGCAGGAGCAAGCAGACTTGCCATGGTTGCAGAGAAATTCGAGGAACAGGCCAAGGGTGGCCGGGCTATCGACAAGGAACAGTTATCTTATTTGCGCACAGTATTCCAGCAAAGCGACAGGGACATCACCTCGCGGTTGGGCTTGATACAAGCTGTCAGAGCGAAAGCCGGTTGATCAGGCGACAGCCCGCGCCAGGGCGCACTGCGACCACAATTCGCCTAGGGCATGGACCAGATGGTCAATATCGGCGTCCGTGTGGAAGGGAGTTGGCGTGATGCGCAATCGCTCGGTTTTCACAGGCACGGTGGGATAGTTGATCGGCTGGACATAGACACCGTGCTGGTCAAGCAGGATATCGGAAATCCACTTGCATTTGGCAGCATCGCCCACCATCACCGGAATGATATGGCTCGGATTGTGCTGATGCGGAATGCCGTGCCGATCAAGCTTGGCACGGACGCGGGCAACGCGGTCGCGGTGCAGCCTGCGAATTTCTTCGTGCTCCTTGAGATAGGCAATGGATGCTTGCGCCGCAGCCGCAATCGCCGGCGGAATGGCGGTCGTGAAGATGAAGCCGGATGCGAACGAACGGACAAAGTCCACCAGGCTTGCTGAAGCGGCAATGTAGCCACCCATCACGCCATAGGCCTTGCCAAGAGTTCCTTCGATAACGGTCAGGCGGTCCATAAGGCCTTCGCGCTCGGCGACACCGCCACCGCGCGGGCCGTACATGCCCACCGCATGAACCTCGTCAATATAGGTCAGCGCGCCGAACTCGTCCGCCAGATCGCAGATCGCCTTGATCGGCCCGAAATCGCCATCCATCGAATAAATCGACTCGAAGGCAATCAGCTTGGGCGCGGCCGGATCATCCGCCGCCAGC
>JANMEX010000041.1:0-9891 GCA_031377485.1 Phyllobacteriaceae bacterium | reverse complement strand
GCGCTTGTGGCTGTTCCCCTGTCAGTCGGCCTTGGCATCATTGCCGCCATCAATGAAGGCAAATGGCAGGACCGCTGGTCCAACATTGTTTCATTGGCAACGATTTCGGTGCCGGAATTCTTCATTGCCTACATCCTGATTTTGGTTTTCGCCGTGAAGCTGCGCTGGTTCCCGTCGCTTTCGACGGTGTTTGATGGCATGCCGGTTTCGGAAATGCTGTACAAGATCGCGCTACCAGCCGTGACGTTGACGATGCTGGTGGCCGCGCACATGCTGCGCATGACCCGCTCTTCTGTGCTTTCGATCATGTCGCAGCCCTATATTGAAATGGCGTTCCTTAAGGGCATGCCGCGCTCCAGGGTTATCCTGAAACACGCATTGCCCAACGCCGCTGCACCGATCATTTCCGTCATTGCACTCAATCTGGCCTATCTCATCGTCGGCGTTGTCGTGATTGAAGTGGTGTTCGTCTATCCGGGCGTCGGCCAATATATGGTGGACGGCGTGACAAAGCGCGATCTGCCGGTTGTACAAGCATGCGGACTGCTGTTCGCCGCCACCTTCATCATCTTGAATACAGTTGCGGACGTGTTGGCAATTCTTGCCAACCCGCGCCTTCGCAAACCGACCCGGGGGGCCTGAGACATGTCGATTTTCGGTTACAAGCCAAACGGCACAGCCTGGGTGGGGCTGACAATTGTCGGGTTCTTCGTATTCCTGGCGATTTTCGCACCTTGGATCGCCCCGTATAGTCAGGCAGAGACCGTGTCCGACACCTGGTCGCCAAGTTCCTCGGCATTCTGGATGGGAACTGACCAGATCGGCCGCGATATGATGTCGCGCATCATCTATGGTGCACGCATGACCATCGGCATTGCGCTGGCAACGACAATATTATCGTTCCTCATCGGCACAACGCTTGGACTTCTCGCCTCGACGGGCGGCAATGTGATCGATCAGATTTTGTCGCGCATTGTCGACATCATGCTCTCGATCCCGCTCCTGGTGTTCGCGCTGATCATTCTTTCGATGTTCGGTTCATCCATCCCAACGCTGATCATCACGATCGCCATCCTTGACTCCACCCGCGTGTTCCGGCTGGCGCGTGCTGTCTCTATGAACATTGCAGTGCTGGAATATGTCGAGGCTGCAAAACTTCGCGGTGAAGGCCTCTGGTGGGTGATGACCCGTGAGGTTTTGCCGAACGTGTTGCCGCCGATGATCTCGGAATTTGGCCTGCGTTTTTGCTTCAATTTCCTGTTTGTTGCCGGTCTTTCCTTCCTCGGGCTTGGTATTCAGCCACCTTATGCTGACTGGGGTGGCATGGTGCGCGAAAACGGCAAGGCGATTTCTTTCGGTTTGGCCGCCCCCCTTTGGCCTGCTGCAATGATTGCCTTGATGACCATCGGCGTGAACCTGATCGTTGACTGGATACTGTCGATTAATGCGCGGCCGTCCGGCGCGTCAGCGGAGATGTGATAATGGCTGCCGACCAAGTTCTCAAAATCCGTGATCTTCGAATTGAATCCATCAGCGGGCTTGTGCTGGTCAACAACATCTCACTGGAACTCAAGCGCGGTGAAGTTCTCGGGCTGATCGGTGAATCCGGTGCAGGCAAATCGACAATCGGCATTGGCGCCATGGCCTACACCCGGGCGGGATGCCGGATTACCGGCGGCGTTGTCGAGATTGACGGTGTTTCCATCCGTGACCTTTCCTCGGAAGGGCGACGCGAAATGCGTGGTCATCACATTGCCTACATCGCGCAAAGTGCTGCCGCCTCATTCAATCCGGCGCACCGGATCATTGATCAGGTTTGTGAAATGCCCATTCAACACGGGTTGATGAAACCTGCTGAGGCACGCGAATGGGCAATCGAATTGTTCAAGGCTTTGGATCTGCCAAATCCTGAGACCTTCGGCGAGCGCTATCCGCATCAGGTTTCTGGCGGCCAATTGCAACGCGCAATGACAGCAATGGCCATGTCCTGCCGTCCGGATATCATGGTGTTTGATGAGCCGACCACCGCACTTGATGTGACGACGCAAATTGAAGTTCTGGCACTCATCAAGAAAATTATCCGCGATTACAACACGGCAGCCCTTTACATCACGCATGATCTGGCTGTCGTGGCGCAGGTTTCGGATCGGATCATGGTTCTGCGCGGCGGCAACATGATCGAGGTCGGCGATACGGCGCAGATTCTTTCGGCGCCGAAAGACCCTTATACCAAGGCACTGGTCAGCGAGCGCAAAGAGGCAGACCATCTGTCATCAACGCTCGACAAGAAGCGCGAAGAAATCATTCTCGACATCAAGAATGCCGTCGGCTTCTATGCCACTTACAAGGCAGTCAATGACATCACGCTGTCAGTTGCCAAGGGTGAGACTGTGGCGGTTGTCGGCGAATCCGGTTCGGGCAAAAGTTCGCTGGCGCGGCTGATTGTAGGGCTCTTGCCCCGTGCTTCGGGTTCAGTGAAGTTCAAAGGCGTCGAACTTTCAACATCACTGAAAGACCGCAAGAAGGATGATTTGCGGAAAATCCAGTTCATCTACCAATTGCCGGATGTTGCGCTTAACCCGCGTCAAACGATTGGTGAAATCATCGGCAGACCGGTCGAATTTTACTTCAACCGTTCAAAAGCCGAGGTAAAACAACGTGTTGCCGAACTTCTGCGCCAAGTGGGCTTGCCGGAAGATTATGCGGGGCGCTTGTCCACGCAGCTTTCCGGCGGTCAAAAGCAGCGCATTTGTATTGCGCGGGCGCTGGCGGCAGAACCTGATCTGATTATCTGCGACGAGCCGACATCGGCGCTTGACCAACTGGTAGCGGACGAAATTCTCAAATTGCTGAAGAAACTGCAGGATGATCTGGGCGTCGCCTACCTTTTCATCACCCATGATCTGGGCATTGTGCGCCGTATTGCACACCGCACGGCTGTCATGTTGCGTGGACAATTGGTGGACGAAGGCCCGACCACAAAAATCTTTGCGCCGCCGTACCATGAGTATACGGAAAATCTGTTGGCTTCTGTTCCGGAACTGCGGACGGATTGGCTTGAAAGCGTATTGACCAAGCGCGGCGGGTCGAAGCGCGAACGCCAGAAGGCTGCTGGCAACTGACGTTAGCGGCTTCCGCCATCAAATAACCGCTCGACATGTACCGGCATTTTGCGCGGCAGGATGGCGATAAGGTCATAACGTATTGATAGGTTTGCATAATCCTTTTGGCGGGCGAGCCAGATGTCGCCTGCAGATTCAATACGCCGTTGGGCTGTGACGGTGATTGCGTCCATGGCCTCAAGCACGGAGTGGCGCGCCTTGACCTCGACCATGACGATCAGGTTTTTCCGCCGGGCGATGATATCGACCTCGCCAGACTTGGTTTTGAAGCGTTTGGCGACGATTCTGTAGCCTTTGAAACGCAAATACCAAGCGGCGAACCATTCGCCGCGATGTCCCCGGCGTTCGGCTTCTTGTCGGCTCAAGCGTTTAGCCATTGGTGTCTGGCTTCATGGCTAGGATTCGTTTGTACAAATCGCCTTTGGGCTCGCCGGTCAGGCGTGAGGCTTCAGCGGCGGCTTTTGAGGCCGGCATTTCGGCAATCAGCGCGCGCAGCAGGCCATCAATATCCTCTATTGCTGTTGCCTGGTCAGCCGATGGGGCGACGACAATGACGATTTCGCCGCGTATGCGCGGTACCGCCAAATAGTGCGCCAATAGTGCGCCAAAATCGCCTTTGGTCAGCTCTTCGAAACTTTTGGTCAACTCCCGGCAGACCGCGCCCACGCGGGTGTCGCCAAAGACCGACTTCATGTCCTCCAGCGTTTCGATCAGGCGGTGTGGCGCTTCGTAGAATACCAGCGTTGCGTCCAGCGAGGCGAGGGCGGCAAGGCGGCTGCGGCGCTGACCTTGCTTTGAAGGCAGAAAGCCGTCGAAGAAGAAACGTTCGGTGGTAATGCCGCAGGCAGCGAGCGCAGCGAGCACTGCGGACGCGCCGGGGATCGGCACAACGCGGATGCCGCGTTCCTTGGCAAGGGCGGTGATGCGCTCGCCCGGGTCGGAAATCAGCGGCGTTCCGGCATCAGAAATCAGTGCGACGGATTTGCCGGACGCAATATCATCCAGCAAGCGCTCACCGGACGAGGCTTCATTGTGGACATGGTAGGAGACGGTTTTGGTGGAAATTCCGTAACGGTCCAGAAGGACACGAGACGTGCGCGTGTCTTCGCAGGCGACGAGATCGCAGGCCGCCAGTGTTTCAAGCGCACGCAATGTGATGTCGGCAAGATTGCCGATTGGCGTTGCAACGATATAAAGCGCCGGCTCCAGCGGTTTGGCCTGCATGACGGAATCGCCAATGCGGTAGGTTCGATTGTTTTCCATCAAGCGGTTTTAACCTGTTTGCCAAACGGCTTTAGCGCAGTTGCTTGATGGATGCACCTCGTTGAAATTCATTCATTTCAAACAATAAGCAACAATTCGGCAACGCATAGCCTGTAAATGAATTGTTCGAACGGGGATGAACCGGCAAGACCGGGGGACGGGGAAATATCGATATGATGTCACGCCGGACTTTTTTGCATGGGGCAGCGGCGCTTTCAGGCGCAGGGTTCTTTCCGGGACACAGCCTTGCAGGCTCTGGCGCGGCAAGTGCCGGATTTTTCTATCCGGACGAATCCATGGTGCATGAGCGGACCTTCATGCAATGGCCGGTGAACACCAGCATTCATGAAGACCCGGCATTCCTGCAGATTTTGCAAAAGACGATTGGCGACATTGCCAACAAGATTTCCGAATTTGAGCCGGTAGTCATGATGATGGCATCAGACCACGAACAAGCGGCGCGCAAGCTCTTGGGCCAGAAGGTTGAAATCTGGGATATTGCCACGGATGATTTGTGGGCGCGCGATTCCGGGCCGTCCTTTGTGATTGACGGCAAGGGCGGCATCGCGCTGACGCAGTTCAATTTCAACGGCTGGGGCAACAAGCAAGTTCATGACAATGACGGCAAGATTGCCGCCAAGGTGGCCGAGAGGCTTGGCCTGAAAATATTTGATGCACGGCTCGTCGGCGAGGCGGGCGGTGTGGAAAGCGATGGCAAGGGCTTGCTGATCGCGCATGAAAGCTCGTGGATCAACCCGAACCGCAACAAGGGGAGCAAAGCCGAGATTGAGGCGATGCTGAAAGAGACTATGGGCGCCACCCAAGTGATCTGGGCTCCGGGCGTTTCGGGGGCCGACATTACGGATTATCACATCGACGCATTGGCGCGGTTTGCCCAGCCGGGCGTGGTGTTGATCCAACTTCCGGCAGAGTTGAATGAAGAAGACCCATGGTCGAAATCTGCGAATGAAACCTATGATGCGCTATCGGCAGTCCGGCTGTCGAACGGCGAAGGCCTGGAATTGATCATTGTTCCCGAACCAAACACTGTTCGCGTCAAATCAGCGGATTTCGTCAATTCCTATGTCAATTATTATGTCTGCAATGGTGCTGTGATTGCTGCCGAGTTTGGTGACAAGGAAACGGATGCGGAAGCGAAGGCGACACTGTCGCTGCTCTACCCGGGACGCGAAATTGTCATGCTGAACATTGATCCGATCGGGGAAGTTGGCGGTGGGATCCATTGTGCGACGCATGAGCAGCCAAAGGTTTGAGCCTTCCCTTCGCCCCGCAAACGGCGGGGCGAAGGGAAGAGAAGAGGCTTTTTAGCCTACTCCATCGCCAGATCGGCCACGACGGCATCGAGCACGATCATGCCGGACGGCGTGGCGCGCAGGCGGCTGTTGCCGACGGGTTCGATCATGCCTTCTTCGCGCAGGATCGAGACGCGCTTCTGGTTGAGCGAGCGCCCCGACAGTTGTTCGAAGCGGGGAATGTCGATGCCTTCGGTGAGGCGAAGGCCCATCAGAAGAAATTCGTCGGCCTGCTGGCCTTGGTTCAGGCTTTCTTGTTCGATTATGCCGTGACTTTGGCTTTCGACGCGTTGGAGCCATTTTTCCGGGTTGCGCTCGGTGATTGTCACCGAACGCAATTTGCCCAACTCTGGCGAGTTTCCGGACGCAAAACCGGTGCCCACTTTTGCTGGAAACTCGTCGAAGCGGCCATGCGCGCCGGGGCCTGAGCCGACATAATCGCCGTAACGCCAATAGACGAGATTGTGGCGGCTTTCAGCGCCGGGCTTCGCGTGGTTTGAAATTTCATAAGCCGGCAAACCGCGTGCAGTGGTGACCTCTTGCGTCAGTGCATAAAGGTCAGCGGCAAGTGCGTCATCGAGGGTTTTGAGTTTGCCCTTGGCGTGAAGGCGGTGAAAGGCGGTGCCTTCCTCGATGGTCAACTGGTAAAGCGAAAGATGATCGGCGGCCAGATCAATGGCGCGGTTGAGCTCTAGTCCCCAAGAATGCGGTGTCTGGTTCGGGCGTGCGTAGATCAGGTCAAAGGACATGCGCGGGAAGATTTCACGGGCGAGACCAATAGCTTTAAGCGCTTCTTCGACTGTGTGCAGGCGACCGAGGAATTTAAGCTGGTCATCGTCGAGCGATTGGACACCCATTGAGACACGGTTGACGCCGACGCTGCGGTAGCCGCGGAAGCGGTCGGCCTCGACGCTCGACGGATTGGCTTCGAGGGTGATTTCGATGTCGTTTGGCACAGCCCAGAGACTGGAGACCGTGTCCAACAACGCGCCGACGGTGGCAGGGTCCATCAGCGAGGGCGTTCCGCCGCCGATGAAGATGCTTTTGACGGTGCGCGGGCCAGTACGCTGGCGCATCACGCCAAGTTCTTGCGCGAAGGCGGCGGCGTAGCGCTTTTGATCGGGCGGATCGAAGCGGACGTGCGAATTGAAATCACAATAAGGGCATTTGGCCGCGCAGAAGGGCCAATGCAGATAGACGCCGAAGCCAGGCGCGCCGTCATCGGGCTTGATCATGTGGAGGGGCCTTCAAGCGCGCTTTCGGCGAACAATTTGAAAGCACGGGCGCGGTGGGACAGCGCCTCTTTCATGCCGGGCTTCCAGCCGTGTTTTTCGTCTGCGGTCATTTCGCCGAAGGTGCGCACGTGGCCATCGGGACGGAACATCGGATCATATCCGAAGCCATCGGCACCGCGTGGCGGCCAGACAAGGGTGCCGGGCGCTTCGCCGCGAAAATACTCGGCTTTACCATCGGGAGTGCACAGGCAAAGGACGGCAGTGAAACGGCCGGTGCGCCTTGCTTCCTCGAAAGCGCCAACTTCCAGCAATGCATCCTCGACCTTTTGCATGGCGTTGATCCAGTTGCGCGTGCCATCCGGTTGGATGGCCCAATCTGCGGTGTAGACACCGGGCGCGCCATCGAGGGCATCGCAGCAGAGGCCCGAATCATCGGACAAAGCCATGAGGCCGGAGGCGGAAGCTGAGGCATGGGCCTTGGTGAAGGCGTTTTGCTCGAAAGTGGTGCCGGTTTCTTCGGGTTCAGGCAGGCCAAGTTCTCCCGCCGACACGATCTCGATGCCAAAAGGCTGCATCAGGTGGCGGAACTCTTTGAGTTTGCCCTGATTGTGGGTGGCGAGGACAAGTCGCTCGCCCGCATGCAGTTTCATGCCAATGGTCACGAAAACCCCCAGATTTTTGGTTCGCCAAACTCCAGGCTGTTGCCCGAAGGATCGCGGAAATAGATGGACCGGCCGCCGCCGGGCCAAAGGAAATCGGCTTCGATTGCGATGCCGTGGCTTTTCAGCCGTTCAGTCCATTGGTCCATCTCCTGCGATGACGCCGCAAAAGAGAGATGACCTTGGCCGGATGTGCCATGGACGGGAACCGGAAGCCCTGTGTTCGGTGCGGCTATGCGTGTGGCCGCCGCATTGAACAAAAGGACGATGGCAGACCCGCAGCGGAAAAAGACATGGCGGCCTTCAACTTTGCCGACACGATCCAGACCCAAAACATCGCCATAAAAGGCTTCTGCTTTTTCGAGATCATCGACATAAAGTGCCGATTCAAGAACCGCAGCGGGCTTCATGACAGATTAACCGACCGCCTTTGACTGAAGGCCGACGAGATCGGTGATGCCGTTGCGGGCCAGCGCCATCAATTCCAGAAACTCTTCCTGACTGAACGGGTGGCCTTCGGCAGTGCCCTGAATTTCGACAATGCCGCCCTTGCCGGTCATGACGAAGTTGGCATCAGTTCCGGCGTTGGAATCTTCGAGATAATCAAGGTCGATAACCGGACCGCCCCCGACAACACCGCAGGAAATGGCTGCGACATGGTCTTTGAGCACCTTTTCGAGGGAAAGCATCTTGCGCGTTTCCATCCACTTCAAGCACTGCTGCAGGGCAATCCAGCCGCCGGTGATGGAGGCGGTGCGGGTGCCGCCATCAGCCTGAATGACATCGCAATCGACGGTGATCTGGCGTTCGCCAAGGGCTTCAAGATCAACGACAGCACGCAATGAACGCGCAATCAGACGCTGGATTTCCAGCGTGCGCCCGCCTTGCTTGCCGGACGCAGCTTCGCGGCCCATGCGCTCGCCTGTCGAGCGTGGGAGCATGCCATATTCGGCTGTTACCCAGCCTTTGCCGGTGTTGCGCATCCAGCCGGGGACTTTTTCAAGGAGCGAGGCCGTGCAAAGCACATGGGTATCGCCGAAGCGGACCATGCAGGAGCCTTCCGCATGCTTTGACACGCCGGTTTCAAAACTCACCTTGCGCATTTCGTTGGCTGCGCGGCCTGATGGACGACCCATGTTCATAACTTTCAAATTCGATTGCTGTTGGCTGGCTTCTACCGGTCCGACCGCGTCATGGCAAAGAAAAAGCGGCATCAAATACCTGCTTGCAAGTGCCCGCTTGGAAATCGCCTGCTTTCGCGCCTATATTAGCCGGACAATGACGGTTTCAAATAATGCCAACCAAAATCATCTGCCGCTCAGCCTTGGCGCTGGAGCAAGCGCGCTTGACCAACGCACGCGCGAGATTTTCCGGACGATTGTTGAAAGCTATCTGAACGAGGGTGAGCCGGTGGGCTCGCGCAACCTGTCGCGTATCTTGCCGGTGTCGCTGTCGCCGGCGACAATCCGCAATGTGATGTCTGACCTTGAGCAACTGGGTCTCATTTATGCGCCGCATATTTCTGCGGGGCGGCTGCCGACGCAGCTTGGCCTGCGCTTTTTTGTCGATGGTTTCATGGAAGTGGGCGGAATCGGCGAGGATGAGCGCACGCTGATTGACGCCAAGATCAAGGCATCGGGTGACGGACGGCCCATAGACCAGATATTGACCGAAGCGAGCGAGTTGCTTTCCGGCCTTTCACGCGGGGCGGGGCTGGTTTTGGCGACAAAATTTGAAACACCGCTGAAGCATATTGAATTTGTCCGACTCGACCCGAAGCGTGCGCTGGTAATCCTCGTTTCGCAGTCCGGCGATGTGGAAAACCGCGTGGTCGAGTTGAATGAGGGTATCACCGTTTCGCAGCTCACCGAGGCGACGAATTTTCTGAATGCGCATATTGCCGGGCGGACGCTGCATGAGGCCAAGGGCGAGATCAACCGCTTGCTCAAACAGACGCGGCAGGAGCTGGACCAGATCAGCCGCGGGCTGGTGGAAAAGGGATTGGCGGTATGGGGTGGCAGCGGCGCGGGAGAGCCGTCGCAACTGATCGTGCGCGGGCGCGGCAATTTGCTGGACGGCGTTTCGCAAGGCGAAGATCTTGAGAAGCTGAAACTGTTGTTTGATGATCTGGAGACAAAATCCGGCATGTTGCAGCTTCTTGACATGGCGGAGGCGGGGTCGGGGGTGCGTATTTTCATCGGCTCGGAGAACCGGCTGTTTTCACTTTCGGGCTCTTCGGTGGTGGTCGCGCCATTCCGCGATGCCAATGAGCGGATTGTCGGCGCTGTCGGCGTGATCG
>JANMEX010000023.1:0-8044 GCA_031377485.1 Phyllobacteriaceae bacterium | reverse complement strand
TGTTCTGGCGACATGTCGGCAACCAATTTCCAGACAGGCTTGCCAGCCTGCTTGGCAAGCAAATCCCAAACGGCATTGACCACGGCGCCAGTCGCCAAATGCATCGCGCCCTTGTCCGGGCCGATCCAGCGCAACTGGCTGTCGCCGGTCAGATGCCGCCAGTATTTGCCAGGATTCTCAATTACAGTGGAAAGCTCCGTGCCGACCACAAGATGGCGCATGGCTTCAACCGCGAGGCAGACAATTTCCGTGCCGCGCCCGATGGTGAAGGTCAGGCCGTGGCCTTCAAGGCCGGATGTGTCGGTTTCCAGAATGACGTAGGCGGCGGAATAATCCGGATCAGGATTCATCGCATCCGAACCATCGAGACTTTTGGAGGTCGGGAAGCGCAGGTCGTGAACCCGAAGTGATGTGATCTTGGTCATACTGTGATGCTTCTTGGCTGGTGGCGCTGGACAAGGAGGATATGGTCGGCAGCGAGCACGGTTTCGCCGCGCTGGTTGATAACTTCACACCGCTCAGTCACACGGCCCATATCGGCGCGCTTCGGATCGTCACTCTTTTCCGAGATGGTGACGCGGGTCTTGATCGTATCGCCAATGTGAACGGGTCGAATAAAGCGCAGTCGGTCATAACCGTATGAAAAGGCAACAGGATTGATCAGTGTCGCCGTCAAGCCGACACCAATCGAGAACACCATGGTGCCATGCGCAATGCGCTGGCCGCCGGGCAATGTCTTGGCAAATTCGGCATCCATGTGATGAGGGAAGAAATCTCCGGTGTGGCCTGCATGAACGACGAAATCGGTCTCAGTGATGGTGCGGCCCGTGGTGGTCCGTTGGTCACCGAGGCGGTAGTCCTCGTAATGGATGATCTGTTCGCTCATGCCGGACATCTTTCAATCGGTGTGGCGGGCGCAGCGCTTGAAGCATAGGCCGCTTCAACCAAAGCCATCGTGCCCCAAGCGTCTTCTACGGAAGAGACCAGAACGCTGTCCTCGCCCGCCGCATAGCGCTGGACATTGCAGAACTTGCCGACAAACCCATCAGGGAACCAAGTGCCATCAAGCGGCACCTGTACCCAATCCGAGCCGCCGGCGGGATGGATCCACAACTCGTCTGGCTCGCCTTTGGGATAGTCGAGATTGACGCCTAGCTTGATATAAGCCGCACCCTTGGTTCCGCAGATGCGGAATTCGCAGGCCTGGAATTTGCGCCCGAAGAAATGGTCGTGATTGATCGACAACGCGCAGCGCACGCGATCGCCATAGTCGAGGATGGCGCTGGTGCGGGTCTGCGCCATCTCATGGTTCGGGTGTCCGATGGACTTGGCATGAATGCCTTTCGGATCGCCGAGCAGGCCGCGGATGAGGTCGAGATAATGAATGGAATGCATGGCAATTTCGATGCGTGGCAGACCTTTGAGGAACGGCCACAATCCCCACGGTGTGGCGAGCGCCAGCCAAGCGTCGAAATCGACAACCTCCCCAAGCAAGCCCTTGTCGATTGCATCCTGCAGCGCAAGCATCATCGGTGCAAAACGCAGTTGGAAATTCACCGCTGCGGTGATGTTTTTCTCACGCGCGGTTGCGAGGATTTCCCGCGCTTCACTGATATCGCTACCCATCGGCTTTTGGATCACGGCAACAGCGCCATTTGGCAGCGCGCGAAGGACTTCGGCATGGCGCGACGGTGGAGTAGCAAGATCGAAGATCGCATCTTTGACCGAAGCAGCTTCTTCCAAAGTCCGGAATGATTTCACGCCCCATTTGGCAGCAAGCACTTCAGCTTTGGCAAGGTCCGGATCATAAAGGCCCGCAATCGGGATACCTGCCTTTTTGAAAGCGGGAAAGTGCGCGTCGCCAACAATGGAGCCAGCGCCGAATGTGACCATCGGGCGCGGGTTGGAAGGCTTTGCCCAGGATTGTTTCAGGCTTTTCGGATCGAACTCACTCATGATGGAAAACCTCTTCCATCATGGCCCACCACTCGCCTTGCTTGCGGGTGTCCAGCGGCTTCTGGCATGGCATGCAGACAGACCACCATTCTTGATTTTTCGGGTTCGCAGCCATCTTGGCCATGTCGGCGGCAAAATCTTTGCCGACATATTCCCAATAGCCGAACAGAAGGTTCTCCGGCTCTTTCAGGTAGATTGAGTAGTTGGTGATGTTGCACTGGGAAATCATGTCCAGAATTTCCGGCCAGACGGCAGCATGCAGTCTCTTGTATTCAGCCATCTTGTCGGGCTGAAGCCCGATGACCATACCCATTCTTTGCCCAATATGTTGCATCTGCCGGTCCTCAAGCTGATGTGATGGTGCGGGTGAATTCGGGAACCGAACGGGCTTTGACAATGTCCCAGTCCCAAGCAATTCCAATGCCGGGCTCGGATGGTGCGACCGCCATGCCGTTCTCGACTTTCATGCCCGAAATCGTGATGTCGTCGAGTTGCGGGATGTATTCGACGTATTTGCCGTTCGGCACCGCGCAGGCAAGACTGACGTGCAACTCCATCAGGAAATGCGGGCAGACCGGCATGTCAAAGGCTTCAGCGGCATGAGCGACCTTCAGCCACGGCGTGATGCCACCGATGCGTCCGGCATCGACCTGTACAATACTGCATGCACCCTTTTGCATATATTCCCGGAAATGGCGGATGGAGTAGAGCGACTCGCCAACAGCAATCGGCGTCGAGGTCGAGCGAGACAGACGTATGTGGCCGTCCACATCATCTGCCGGAAGCGGCTCTTCAATCCACGCAAGATCAAGATCGCGCAGCCGCTCGGCACGGCGGATGGCCTCATCGACAAGAAAACCCTGATTGCAGTCAGTCATGATTTCGAAGCCGTCGCCAACAGCCTTGCGCACGGCAGACAGGCGCGCGACATCTTCGGAGACGTGTGGACGGCCGATCTTGATTTTGGAACCACGAAAGCCTTTGGCCTTGGCCTGCAACGCATCCTCGACCAGTGCTGCGGTCTCAATGTGCAGCCAACCACCTTCTGTCGTGTAGAGCGGCCGACGGTCCGCCGCGCCGCCTGCGGCAATCCACAATGGCAGGCCGCGCTTCTTGCACTGCAAATCCCACAAGGCAGTATCAATGGCAGCAAGGGCAATCGAAGTGATTGCGCCGACGGTAGTGGCGTGGGTGTGGTATTCGAGATCGCGCCAGATTGCCTCGATCCGGTCGGCATCCTGACCGATCAGACGCGGCGCAAGATGATCGGCGAGCAGGCGCATGACAGACGATCCGCCAGTGCCGATGGTGTAGGAATAGCCGTTGCCGATTGCGCCATCTGAATCGGTGATGGTGACAATCGGTGTCTCCTGCGAAACAAAACTTTGAATGGCGTCGGTCCGCTTGACCTTCGGCGGCAGGTTGACCATGCGCAGATCCACTTTTTCAATGCGGGCCATGGCTCAGGCCTTTCTGCCCGAAAGCGACTTGCCGGAAGCTGAGTCGAAGAGATGGGCCTGGCTCAAGTCAAATGTGGTGCCAAGGGATTCTCCGACAGACAGCGCACGCGGATTCAGCATCCGCGAAACCCAATCGCGTCCGGCAAAATCGAAGAACACCAGCGTTTCATTGCCGAGCGGTTCCGTAATGGTAACCTTGAGGTCACACTTGAAAACATCCTCTGTGGTGCCAGAACCAATGCCGTGGCCGGTGGGGAACAGATCGTCCGGGCGAAGGCCAAACGTGACCTTTTGGCCCGAGGAAACATTCGCCTTGAAGCGTGCTGGCAGCGGAATGGCATCGCCGTTGGCGAAGTTAACCTTGCCCGCATCAATGGTCGCCTCAACCAGATTCATCGGCGGCGAGCCTATGAAACCGGCAACGAAGCGGGTCGCGGGATGCTTGAACACCTGATCGGGCGTTCCGACCTGTTCGACATAACCGTCGCGCATGATGACGATGCGATCAGCAAGCGTCATGGCCTCGACCTGATCGTGCGTTACATAAACGACAGTGGCCTGCACCTTGGCATGCAGTTTCTTGATTTCGGTGCGCATCTGCGAACGCAGTTTCGCATCAAGGTTCGACAACGGTTCGTCAAACAAAAAGACTTCGGGATGGCGCACGATGGCGCGACCCATGGCGACGCGCTGGCGCTGGCCGCCGGAAAGCTGGCTAGGGCGGCGATCCATGAGTTCGTTGAGTGACAGGATCTGCGCCGCCTCATTGACGCGCCGGTCGATCTCCTCCTGCGGACGCTTGGCGATCTTGAGGGAAAAGCCCATGTTTTCGCGCACGGTCATGTGCGGATAAAGTGCATAGGACTGGAACACCATCGAGATGTTGCGTTCGCGCGGCGGCAGGTCGTTGACGTGCTTGCCGCCAATCAGGATAGACCCGCCAGAGACATCCTCCAGCCCTGCAATCATCCGCAGCGTGGTGGATTTGCCACAACCGGAGGGGCCGACAAGCGCAACGAATTCGCGATCAGCAATGTCAAGATCAATGCCATGGACGACTTCGAGATCGCCATATTTCTTGACCAGTTTTTGGAGCGAAACAGTTGCCATGAGGTCAGCCTTTGACCGCGCCGGAGGTCAAGCCGGACACGAGATGTTTTTGCACAAGGAAGGTGAGCGTAAGCGCCGGAACGATCATCACGACTGCAAGCGCGCACATGCCGCGCCAGTCGATGGTGAATTCAGATGTGTAATCGAGCAGCCCGACGGGGAGCGTTTTAGAGTTCACCGAGCGGGTGAGTTGCGAAGCGAGCGCGAACTCGTTCCATGCCGTCAGGAATGCGAAGATGCCAGCAGACGCAATGCCCGGTCCGGCGAGCGGAAACTCGACCTGCCAGAAAGCCTGCCAGCGGGTGCAGCCGTCAATTTGCGCTGCCTCGGCAAGATCTTTTGGCACCTGCCGGAAGAAGCCGTCAATCAGCCAGATCGTAAACGGTACGTTGAGCGCGACATAGGCAAGGATCAGGCCGAAGTGGGTATCAATGATGCCGATGCGGGCAAAGATGATGAATAGCGGCAGCGACAGCGCAATGCCGGGAACAGTACGGGTAAGCATAAACCCAAGGAACAGGCCGGATTTGCCCTTGAAGCGGAAGCGCGCAAACGCATAGCCGCCCGCCATGCCGACAGCGATTGCGATGGCCGTTGATGCCACCGAAATGATCAGTGAATTGCGGAAATAGAACCAGACCGGAATACCACCCTGCCCCACCTTGCCGAACATGGCCGTATAGGCATCCAGCGACAGATCCTGCGGAATCCAGATGGCGGGCTTGGCCATTATTTCCACTGTCGGGCGCAAAGAGCTGAGCACTATCCAGAAGCCAGGCAACAAGATGATGATCATCGCGATGGCAAGACCGATGAAATGGGCGAGAGCCAAAAGCCGACGACGGACACGGTGCTGTTGGTTTGAAGCCATGATCACCACTCCGCCGCGATTTGCGCGCGCGCCGAGGCGAGCTTGCGGTAGAAATAGAATGTGAAAAAGATCGATAGCAAAATGGAGACATAGGCCATGGCGTTGGCGAAGCCCATCTTTGCATCGGAGTAAGCCGTGCGCCCGATCAGCGTCCAGAGCAATTCCGTGCGGCGCGCCGGACCGCCATCAGTCATGATTTTCACGATGTCATAAGCCCGGGCAACATCCAGCGAGCGGATAGTCATGGCGATGTAGGCAAACGGCATGACGAAGGGCAGCGTGACATAGCGAAAGCTTTGCCAAGGCGTGCAGCCGTCAACTTTGGCAGCTTCCAGCGGCTCCTTCGGCATGGCCATCAGGCCGGCAAGTATGAGGATGGCGAACACGGAAGTGGACGACCAGACTTCGGCAACAATGATGGAGAACAGCGCCAGATTGCCGTCAATCAGCCAGGGGATTGCCTGATCTGTGAGGCCAAGAGACTGCAGCGCATTGTTGACGAGGCCGACATTGTCATTGAACAAAAACTTGAACTGGAAACCCACAAGAATGGGCGAAAACATCATGGGAAACATCATCATGGTGCGCAAAAGCCGCTGACCGCGCGTCGCCTTTTCGACCATCATGGCAAGCCCGAGGCCAAGCGCCATCTCAAGATTGAGCGCGATGGTGAGGAGCAGCACCGTGCGTCCGAACGCTGTCCAGAAAATCGGGTCGGACATGGCGGTGATGTAGTTGCGCAGGCCGATAAAGACGTAAAGCGTGTCCGGCTTGGTCAGTTTGAAGGGCGTGAATGACGACCAGAGCGACAAGATGAGCGGAATGACAACCACCGCCGCCAGAACGACAAACGCCGGGAGCAACAACAATGTCGGGGTGTTGAGGCGCAAATATCTCATTCGAATTCGCCGGTCCGCTTCTGGATCGAAAGATTACAGACTTCCCACGCAGCGAAAAGGCGGCGGATGGGAACAATTGCAAAGGTGTAACAAATGGCAAAGGGCCGGAGCCCTTTGCGCTTTTTGAATACCGGCTGGCTTTGGAGGACCCTGTGCAGGGGTAGCCAGCCGTTTTCCGTGTTAGAGTTTGCCAGCATCCTTGAGGATCTGCGTCGCCTTTTCAGCGGCAGTATCAAGGGCTTCCTTCGAGGTCTTGTCGCCAAGAATAGCGGCCTGAAGCTCAGGATAGACCACGTTGGAAATCTCGATCCATTCAGCGATCGGCGGCACGGCAAATGCGTGCGTCGAAGCTTCTTGGAACGCGGTCAGCACTTCCTTCTTGTAAGGATCGCTGGCTGCCTGTTCGATATCCCAGGCCCAGACTGCCGTGCGGGTCGGCAGAGAGCCGTTGGCCGCTTCGATCTTCTGGCCATCCTCATTGGTCAGCCACCAGACCAGCGAAGCGGCAGCATCCTTGTGGGCGCAGGCTTCGGTGACCGAAAGGCCATGCGCACCGGACCAGCCGGTGTGCTTGCCAGACGACCCGGCAGGCTGAACGACCACGCCGACATTGCCAGCGACCTTGGACGATTTCGGATCGTTGAAGAAACCGGCCCAGCCTGGCCAATCAAGGTTGAGCGCAATGGTGCCCGAAGCAAAGCCCTGGCCAAGATCATCCCACAAATAGTTTGTGGTACCGGCAGGAACTGCTTTCGCCTTGTACATGTTCACGAACCAGTCGAGCGCACGCACGCCAGCTTCCGAGTTGAATGCCGGAGCGCCCTTTTCGTCGAGATAAGCGCCGCCTTCAGCGACCACCATTTCATAGAAGCGACCATTGATGGCCTCTTCCTTGCCTGCAAATTGGGTGCCGTAGAAGTTGGGCGGATTGGAAAAGAAGATGGCCTGATCAGAAACCTGCGCCCAAGTGGTCGGCGGGGCCAGGTCATATCCGTACTTTTCCTTGAACGCCGCCTTCTTGGCATCGTCCGTGTATAGGCTCTTTTGGTAGTACAGCGCCGACACATCAAACTGCGCGCGCGGCAGCATGACAAGTTTGCCTGCAACCGTGGACGCCGCAATGTTGGCGGGCACGAACTTTGCGATTTCTTCTGCCGGGATAAGCGGCGTCAGATCTGTATAAAGATCGGGATATTGCGGAGCAAAAGACGTGTGGTTCGAGCCGACACAGAAATTGATGTTGCCGGAAGCGATGTCAGATTTGAACTCTTTGTCGAGTTCAAAATGGTTCTTTTTGGAAACAATGTTGACCTTGGCACCGGTGGCTTTTTCCCATTCGGCGATGCGGGCGTAAAGCGGTTCATATTGTTGGCCGCCGATCAGCTTGGCATCGATGGTCACGCCATCGAATTTGCCGGGCAGATCAATTGCGAAGGCTGCCGATGCACCAAGTCCGAGCGCCAGAACGGCGAGCGAGACGGCGCTGAATGTCCTCTTCATGAATTCCTCCCTGAGTGAGCCGGCATCTCCCAATTCAGCCGGATTGGACTGCCCATTGATGAGCGTCTTATTTATGGATAAACAGAGTATTCATATTCGTCAAGCGATGTGCCACAAGTTTATTGACGAACACGCGACTTGCGAAACCTGACAGCGCTGCCGCATAAGGATGCGGGGGGTTTTTATATGAAAACAACCGAAGACATCGACCGCTACCGCGCACCGGCACTCGACAAGGGGCTCGACAT
>JANMEX010000018.1:0-4624 GCA_031377485.1 Phyllobacteriaceae bacterium | reverse complement strand
TTCCGGCGGCCAACAACAGCGCCTTTGCATTGCCCGCGCCATCGCGGTCAATCCGGAAGTAATCCTGATGGACGAACCATGCTCGGCACTCGACCCGATTGCCACGGCCAAGGTCGAAGAACTGATCGACGAACTGCGTGAGAACTTCACGATCGTGATCGTCACCCATTCGATGCAGCAGGCAGCGCGCGTTTCTCAGCGTACGGCCATGTTCCATCTGGGAGTGTTGGTTGAAGAAGGACCGACAGAGAAAATGTTCTCCAATCCGGACGATAAGCGCACGCAAGATTACATCACTGGCCGCTTCGGCTAAACTGCACCAAAAGGACAAGTCACATGATTCAAGGGCAACACACGGTCCGTTCCTACGACCAGGACTTGAGCTTTTTGGCAGGCAAGATTGCCGAGATGGGTGGACATGCAGAACGCATGATCGAACAGTCCATTCTGGCTTTGGTCAAAGGCGACGGCAACTTGGCGAACACGGTCATTGCCGATGACAATTTTCTGGATGTCGCCCAGCGCGAAATTGACGAGAAGGCAGTTTCGACGATCACTCGGCGTCAACCGATGTCAATTGATTTGCGCGAAATCATTGGGGCAATTCGAATTTCCAATGATCTAGAGCGCATCGGCGACATGGGTAAAAATATTGCCAAACGTTCTTTTGCCGTTTCAGAGAGCCGCCATCCGGTCAAACTTTATCGCAGCATCGAGACGTTGACTGAATTGGCGTTGAACCAGTTGAAAGACGTGCTGGATGCTTACGCTTCCCGGACAGTGGATCGCCTTGGCCAGGTTCGCGACCGCGATGACGAAATTGATGCACTGTACACTTCCCTGTTCCGTGAACTCCTGACGTACATGATGGAAGATCCACGAAACATAACAGCATGCACGCATCTTCTTTTCTGCGCCAAAAACCTGGAACGCGTTGGCGACCACGCCACCAATATTGCTGAGACTGTGTACTACATCGCTACCGGCACCCAGATGCCAACCGAGCGTGCCAAGGATGATACCAGTCATCAGGTGACGGCAGAGAAATGACGGGCGATTGAAGATCATGGCATTGTCACCCCGCATCGCGGTCATCGAAGACGAAGAGGCTTTGAGCATTCTTCTGCGCTACAATCTTGAGGCGGAAGGCTATCAGGTCGTGACTGTCGCCAACGGCGAGGAGGCAGAGGTGGCGATCCGTGACAATGTCCCGGATTTGGCCATTCTTGATTGGATGTTACCTGGCGTATCCGGCATCGAACTTTGCCGCCGTTTTCGGGCATGGCCCGAAACCCGGCAAATGCCGATCATCATGTTGACCGCGCGTGGCGAGGAAAGCGAACGTGTACGCGGACTGGCCACAGGTGCGGACGACTATGTCGTCAAACCGTTTTCCACGCCTGAACTGATGGCCCGGGTCAAGGCGATGCTCCGCCGCATGAAGCCGCAAACTGTATCTGCGTTGTTGAAAGCCGGCGAAATCGAAATGGACCGCGAGACCCATCGCGTGCGTCGCGAGGGCCGTGAGTTGAAACTTGGTCCTACAGAATACCGGTTGCTGGAATTTTTTATGCTTGCACCAGGCCGCGTTTATTCGCGCACGCAGCTTCTGGACAATGTATGGGGGCAGGACATTTACGTCGACGACCGGACCGTAGATGTGCACATCGGTCGACTGCGCAAAGCAATCAATCGTGGCAAGGAACGCGACCCGATCCGCACTGTGCGAGGCTCAGGCTACTCGTTGGAAAACAACTAATTTTAGATTTGAAACAGAAATTGACATTCAGCGCGCACAGCACGCCAAATGTCATTGGATCTTTTATTACCTGGCCCGGCGTCGTTCCGACGCAGGCTGATATGCCATCTTCGCATGGAACTGGCAGTAAGGACCCGCGTCACCGGATTCATTGCCGCAAAAATTGAAGTCCACGGCCAGAGGATCGCCAATAGGCCATTTGCAGGTGTGTTCGGACAGTTCGACCAACTTAAGCGCTTTTGAAACCGGTGGCGTCAACGAAGGTGCAAAATCAAGAACGCGAGCGGCAATGGCCTGCACCTCATAATCAACTTTGAGTGCCGTTGCGCCTACAGCATGCGTGTGGCTGCTGACCCGCGATGCGCCGCCAACTGACGACGTACGGCCTGACCCAGAAGGACGTGTTGCTTGAGTGGCTTGTACTGGCTTCTTCGCGCGCGGCTGTGCGGCCGTCTGTTTGCCTCGCCCGGACAGTTTCAAGCGGTGTACCTTACCGATCACGGCATTGCGGCTGACGCCACCAATTTGCGCGGCAATCTGGCTTGCGCTCAGACCTTCGCTCCACAATTTGCGCAGCAGTTCCACACGTTCATCAGTCCAGTTCATTCCATCCATCTCCGGCTTCGCAAATAGCCCTGAATCCCACCGCGCCAACCGGACGGGCCGATTGGGACACACAACATCTGCAAGAGGACTGGGACCGCCACGCGATATGTAGTTCTTGTTGTCATCAAACTACAATTAATGGTGACTCCATGACAAGAGTCCGAACGGCAACAGAATCACCTTTTTGAAGTTTTCCCCAAGTTGTCACATTGCAAGCTTGAAAACTTCCGAAGCGAGACGCGAATGGTATCTCAATCCTGCAGGTGTGATGCTAGTTCGGCGATTTGTTGACTTTGAGGCACGGAGACACGATATTGTCGTCAAAGGGCCGCCGCTGTTGGCGGTCTTTTGTTTTTTGGCATTTCTGGCCTTCGCGCCAGCATCCCCTGACGGATTGACGGCAAGACCATGAACGCAGCAAATTCGACGCTTTATCAGACCTTCGCCCGCGCCAAACTTCGCTTTGTAAAAGGTGAAGGTGTTTGGCTGATCGACGAAAAAGGCAATCGGTATCTCGACTTTGCCGCAGGCATCGCTGTGAACTCGCTCGGCCATTCGCATCCAAGGCTGGTTGAGGCGCTGAAGTCACAAGCGGAAAACCTTTGGCATGTGTCAAACCTCTATGAAGTTCCCGGGCAGGAAGAACTTGCCGACAGGTTGACCGCAGCAAGTTTCGCCGACAAGGTATTTTTTGGCAATTCCGGTGCTGAAGCACTTGAATGTGCGATCAAAACCGCCCGCCGGTATCAGTATGTTTCCGGACATCCCGAAAAATTCCGCATCATCACTATGGAAGGTGCATTCCATGGTCGCACGCTGGCAACCATCGCTGCAGGCGGACAGGCGAAATACCTTGAAGGATTCGGTCCGAAGGTAGACGGCTTTGATCAGGTTCCTTTTGGTGATCTGGAAGCTGTCAGGGGCGCAATATCCGAATTTACAGCAGGCATTCTCGTCGAGCCGGTGCAGGGCGAAGGCGGTATACGCCCGCTTGAAATCGAAACGCTGCGTGCCCTTCGCCAGCTTTGCGATGACAATGACCTGCTCCTGATCTTCGATGAAGTCCAATGTGGCTCCGGCCGAACGGGCAAACTCTTTGCCCATGAGTGGGCAGGCATCGAGCCAGACATTCTGGCGGTCGCCAAAGGCATTGGTGGCGGCTTCCCGCTTGGCGCTTGCCTTGCAACAGACGAGGCCGCCAAGGGCATGACAGCGGGCACCCATGGCACAACCTATGGCGGCAACCCGCTCGCCATGGCCGTCGGCAATGCCGTCATGGATGTCATGACTGAACCCGGTTTCCTGGAACAGGTCCGCGACGTTTCGTTGCAGTTCAAGCAAGGGCTGGCTGCCATCGTGGACCGTTATTCAGATATCTTTTCGGAAGTTCGGGGTGTTGGACTCCTGTGCGGTCTCAAATGTGTGGTCCCGAATGTTGAGGTCATGAACCGCCTGCGCGATCACAATATCCTGACCGTGGTCGCTGGAGACAATGCGCTACGCCTCCTGCCGCCGCTGACGGTGACGGCAGAAGAAGTCCGCCTTGGCCTTGCCGGCATCGAAACTGTAGCACAGGAAATCAGGGCCGCTGCGCAGCGCAAAGTCGGCTGAAAGACAAAATGACATCAGCACCTGTCCGCCATTTTACTGATCTGTCCGCTATTTCCGCGCATGACCTGCGTTATATGATGGACGACGCGAAACGCCTTAAAGGATTGCAAAAATCCGGTAAACCGGAGCGCCCTTTTGAGGGCAAAGTGCTCGCGATGATTTTCGACAAGCCTTCGACACGCACCCGCGTATCGTTCGATGTCGGTATGCGTCAGCTCGGCGGCGAAACCATCATGCTGACCGGCTCCGAAATGCAGCTCGGTCGCTCCGAATCTATCGCAGATACGGCCAAGGTTCTGTCGCGCTACGTCGATATCATCATGATACGCACCACCGACCATGCCCGCATGCTTGAACTTGCCGAGCACGCCACTGTACCGGTCATCAACGGTCTGACCGATGACACGCACCCGTGCCAGATCATGGCTGATATCATGACCTATGAAGAGCATCGCGGCCCGGTTAAGGGCAAAACTTTCGCTTGGTCCGGCGACGGCAACAATGTCCTCCACTCACTGGCGGAAGGCGCAGCCCTGTTCGGCTTCAATCTCAACGTCGCCGTTCCCGAAGGTTCTGAGCCGCAAGAGCGGTACATGCAGTGGGCGCGCGACCATGGCGCGACGGTCAAAATCAGCTCTGATCCGATTG
>JANMEX010000520.1:0-4274 GCA_031377485.1 Phyllobacteriaceae bacterium | reverse complement strand
CAATCGGCGCAATGAAAAACGCGGACGCGAACAGGTGGAGCCGATTTACACCAAGGACGACGCTGCCGCGTGCATGTTGCTGTTCCGCGCATCGGCCTATGATGAATGGTTCAGCGTCAGTGAAGATATACGTGCGAGATTTTGGAACGCAGGGCATCTTCTGTGTTCAGCCTCGGTCGAGATTGAAATAGGCAGCATGAATTCAAGCAAACCGATGCGCCTTCTTTTCTCCGGCGATCTTGGTCCGCAGCACAAACTGTTGCAGCCAGATCCGCGTGCGCCATTCGATCTCGATTATCTTATTTGCGAATCCACCTACGGCGACCGCGAGCGCGGCGAGGTAACGCCTGAGAGCCGCAGGGCAATGCTGCAGGCCGAAGTCAAACGCGCGGCCGATATGCGCGGGCCATTGGTCATCCCCTCGTTTGCCGTCGAGCGCACGCAGGAACTCCTCGTTGATCTGCACATGTTGATGTTGTCTGGTGCAATTCCGCCTGCGCCAATCATCGTGGACTCTCCGTTGGCTACCCGCGCCAGTGAGATATTCGAGCGCCATGCGGGCGAAATTGAAGAAGGCGCTGCATTGGTGAAGGCGCTGAACTCCGGTGACATCCGGTTTACTGAAACGGTCGAGCAATCCAAAGCCATAAACCGGCTGTCCGGGTTTTTCATTATCATCGCTGCCTCAGGCATGTGCGATGCCGGGCGGATCCGCCATCATTTGAAAAACAATCTCTGGCGGCGCAACGCCACCATTATGATGGTCGGATTTCAGGCTCAGGGCTCACTTGGCCGTATCTTGCTCGATGGCGCGGACCGGGTGCGCATTCAGGGTGAGGAAATTCAGGTAAAAGCCTCGATCCGCCAGCTAGACCTCTATTCCGGCCATGCCGACGCGACTGAATTGTTCACTTGGGTTGAAGAGCGGATGCCTGTTTCGCGTGGAATTCTTTTGTCTCACGGCGAGCCGGAAGCGATGGGCGCGTTGAAGGCACGGCTCGGCACACTAGTCCCGCCAGAACGAATATTGATGCCGCAGCTTGATGCCGGTTACGACCTCGGCGAAGAGGGGGCACGCTTGGTTGAAGAGAGCAGGGCAGTTCGTCTGCCTCCAGAGAAAGTGGCGCATCTTGATTGGCACAATGACCTGTCAAAGCTCTTGTTGGACGTCAATGACGCCATCTCAAAGGAAGCAGATGAACGCGGTCGCAAGACCATAATCCGCAGGCTGCGCCGCGCTCTGAACGAGCGCGAAAACTGATTGAAACTTGATCAGAATTTGATTGTAGTCAGCATTTATCTTGAACTTACGGCGCAATGCGAACCAACAGCAATTTCATTGGATCACCTTTCGAATAATTGATTCCCTCAACCATGCCGATGTCCAAAAGGTTCATCCCGGCGGGCAACAGTGACTGCAGTTCGCTGCGCAATTCCAAGGGCAGCACAACCACGTTGCATTTGGCAGAAGCGGCAAGGTGGGTGGCGCCGCCGTTGATGCCTGTCAGGATTGTCGCAGTTCCAGTAAGAAAGACGAGGCTGGGCTCATGGTAATCCACTGAAGCCAATTTGGAATCGGCGCAAGGTTTGGCGGCGTTGAACGCCAAAACGATTGCCGGGCTGATCCATACGGGTTTTATCGCTGGGGCAACCAGCGATGTGAAGAGACCCATCATAAAGACGGAAGCGACGGACGCCCCTGCAATCCGGGAAATTGGCTGTCCGGCACTGGCCATGCCGGAGGTGAGCCAACCGGCCGCCAGTGCAAACACCGCAGCCAGAATGCCGGCCGCGGAAAGGGAGCCAGTCAACCAAGGCACGCCAAAAGCGGCAATCCCAGCAAAAGCAACGGTCATCACGGCAAGGCCGATAAGCGTCAGATGACTGAGCCAGACCTGCCAAGTCTCGAGTACGGTGTCTTTTCCGTCTTCTGTGAACAGGGCCCAAGCGCCAAGCAACAACAGCGCCGGATAGGCAGGAAGCGGATAATGCGGCAGTTTTGTCGGTGTCGCTTCAAGCACCAACCAGAAAGGCACATACCAGGCCAGCAGGAATAGCAGTTTCGGCTCGCGAAACCGGTTGAGCGCCTTCAGCCCGCCATTGACTGCAATAAGTGCAAACGGCCACATGTAGAGACAATAGGTGAGCACATAATAGCCGGGCGGAGCACCGTGTGATTCTGCCCCCGAAGCGACTTTGCCCAGCATGTCTTTGCCCACAGATTCGGACCAGAATGCCGCGCCCGATTTTATGGAAATCGCGATGAACCAAGGCAGCACCAACACAGCCAAAACAGCAATGCCGGACAGCGGTTTGAGCTCGCGCATCCATTTGCGGTCACGATCAAAAAGCGCAATGCCCGCAACCGTCAAGCCGGCAACCAGCGGGGTGATCGGGCCTTTGACAAGAATGCCGACACCATTGGCTATCCAGAAGGCCCACCACCAAAATCGCGCGGTCGGCATTTCCATTTTGCTGTTGATGTAAAACCGCGCCAATGCCGCCTGTGAGACAAGTGTCATCGCCAAAACTGTGGCATCGGTCTTGGCAAGCCTCGCTTCAAAACCAAGGCCAAATAGCCCAGCCATCATCAAACCGGCGGCAAGCCCGGCCATGGGTCCAAACAGGAATGTACCGAGCGAGGCGATTGTCAAAACCGCAGAAACGCCGGCCGCGACGGACACCAGGCGGTAAGCCCAGATATCCGCGCCCACACCCTGTCCTGTCAGTTTTGCCGCTGCTGTCTGAAGCCAGTAGATGCCAGCCGGCTTTTTGTAGCGATGTTCATCCTGAAAGCGAATGTCGATATAATCGCCGCTTTCCATCATTTGCTTTGTGGCCTGCACAAAGCGCGATTCATCGCGGTCAATCGGGGGCAGGGAGGCAATACCCGGCAAGAAGGCGAACAGGCAAAAGACGGCAAGAAACAGCTTTTGCCGCCAGCCTGAAGACATCATGGTGAAGAAGGCATCGACCAAGGGTCAGTCCCTTTTCCCACCGTAGATAAGCATCAGGTTGCGTGCATAAATAACGAGGCCGAGTCCCTGCCCGGCTATGAAAACCGGATCTTTGCGCTGGATGGCATAAATCAAAAGCAATATGCCACCGCCGACCGAAAAAAACCAGAAAGCAATCGGCATGACCGATTTGCCGGCTTTTTCCGAGGCCAGCCATTGCACCACAAAGCGCATGGTGAACATGGCTTGCGCCAGAAAGCCAAGCGCAATCCAGCCGTCAAATTGTTCAACGAACACGTGGTGCAGCCAGGCGCCAAGTTCTGCAAACATGGAGGTCATCCCTTCACTTCGCTGACAGCTGGAACAATTTTTCGACGGCGGATCAGCCACCAGACGCCGTAAAGGTCAAGCACGCCACGCAGGCCCCGGTCCAGAATGCCGTAGTTGGATTTGCCATGAACCCGGCTGCGGTCTGTGACATCGAGATGCACGACTTCCATGCCCTCACGCTTGGCGAGCGCCGGAATATAGCGATGCCAACCGTCAAAAAACGGAAATGAGCGAAACAACGGTGTGTGCACGGCTTTCAAGCCACAGCCGGAATCGCGCGTGTCATCTTTCAATATCCTTTGGCGCAAGCCATTGGCAAAACGCGATGAATACTGCTTGAGCCTTGTGTCGGTACGCTTCAGCCGCTGGCCGGCTGCAACACCAGCCAAAGGCCCGGCCGCAATGAGCGCATCGGCGAGTTTGGGCAGATATGCCGGATCATTTTGCCCGTCGCCATCCATTGTGCATATAATATCGCCGTTGGCAGCAAACACGCCAGAGCGAACAGCAGCGCTTTGTCCCGCACTCTTGTCATGGAGGATATGGCGAAGGCGCGGATTAAATGCCATGCGCGCATTGAGTACATCGCCGGTGCGGTCACTTGATCCGTCATTGACCACAATCACTTCATGGTCGCGGCCGGCAAAGGCGGCATCGACTTCATCAAGGAGAAAGGCGAGATTTTCCGCTTCGTTTTTGCACGGAATGACCACGGAGATTTTCATGAAAGGCCTGCGCTGATAAAACTGGGCTTGATGCGGGGCTAGCTAACACCCTTTGAAGTGCGTCGCAACAAATCACCCGACCACTTCTTGTGGCAAAACAAGACGCAAATATGAAGGTACGCACCTGAAATCTGGCAATCTCGGTCAGGCTTTACCGGCAAGATAAGCAGCAAGTCTCAATTCATCGCCCTTCCCAAGACCAAGCCCGGCCTTGGTGCGCCGCCATAAAATGTCGTCTGCAGTCTTGGCCCACTCGTTTTCA
>JANMEX010000058.1:0-2839 GCA_031377485.1 Phyllobacteriaceae bacterium | reverse complement strand
ATTCAACAAGGTTTCTGAGGAAGTCGAAAACGTTACCGGCTTGATCGCCGAACGTGCGGGAAGCCTTGGCGGCAAGAAGATGGGCGCAATGGATTTTGCACCCAAGGCTCCTTATCTGGTGCCATACCTTCTTGGAATCGCCGGTGAGAAACAACAGATTTTCGATATCTGGGAGGCTCTCGCATCATTCTCGCAAGCGGTACGCAAAGCGATTGACCAAGCGGTTGCCCTGAATGATGAGAACACTGCGGACATCTTCATTCAGGTTATGGGCAGCGTCGAAGAACAACTGCGGTACATCGAATCTCAGTTAACCCCGGAGTGACAGCCACTTCGACAATGCCGACACGTGTATTCACTATATTTGCGCAGTTTCCCGCCCTTTTGTCCTGAGGGATCATGCGTCCCGTTGCCTAAGTCGACAGAGAAAACAAGCTGTTCCAACAATGGGCTCAATTATCTGCGCCATTTCCCTCAGGCTGCTCTGACCCCGGGAAAATATCCCAAACTGCAATAAACATCGCAGCAATCGCCGGGCCGACCACAAAGCCGTTGAGGCCCAATATCCCGATGCCGCCCAGCGTCGAAATCAGCACCACATAGTCGGGCATTTTTGTGTCCTTGCCCACAAGTGCAGGACGCAGGATATTGTCGACCAAGCCGATGACCAATGCGCCGAACAGCACCAGCACAACGCCCTGCCAAATCGAACCTGTCGCAAAGAAGTAGACCGAAACCGGCAGCCAAACCAGGCTGGCACCGATCGCTGGCAACAAAGACAAGAACATCATCAATACGGCCCAGAGCAAGGGCGCATGAATATCCAAAACCCAGAAGATGAAGCCGCCCAGCGCGCCTTGCAAAATTGCGACCAGAATGTCGCCTTTGACTGTAGCGCGCACCACGGTGGTGAATTTTGTAAACAGCGCACGCTTGTGCGACTGGCGCAGCGGAATGGCTTTTTTAACGTGCAAGAACAGCTGGTCGCCATCGCGGATCAGGAAGAAAGCCAAATAGAGCATGACCGCAAGACTAATGAAGAACTCGAATGTTGACTGGCCGATGCCGACAATCTGCGTTGCCAGATATTGGCTGCCTTCAGTCAGCGCTGCGCCTATCTTGCCTTGAACGGCACCGAAGTTTGACAATCCGGAATGCGCAAGAAAGCTCTTGGCCCATACAGGCAGTGCGTCGGAAACCTGTTGAAAGTAAAGGCTGAAATTGATCTCGCCGGACTGTATCTGCGCATAAAGTGCGGCTGCCTCTTGGGCCATGGCAATAGAGATCAGCGCCAAGGGCAACACGACCATCAACAAGACAACGGCAATCGTCAAAAATGCCGAAAGATTATGCCTTTGTGGCAGGGCAATCAGCAACCTGCGGTGCAAAGGCGCAAACAGGATTGCCACAACCCCGCCCCACAATATAGCGCCGAAAAATGGCCAGAGCACCCAAGCAAACGCCAGCGATACAATGACTGTGAGCAGCAGGAACGTTCGTTCTTCGAGACTTCGCACCTGATCTCCAGTCAAATCCGCTATTTTGCTATCTGGTTCGGCTACCGAATTTTGGCCCGGAATTGGTTATCATTGCATTTTCGGTTCTTCGTAACAGTTCCAACAGCAACCCCTTGCTGACTACCCGCAGGCGATGCCGTAAAATATAAATTCAAACCGTCCCGGAACAAAACTAAAACGATCTTCCACATTCCTTGCCATAACGCAGCAGGTGCCGAAATCGTTGCATGTCGCGGCACGACAAATCCTGAACTGGCGGCGCAACAGACAAAACCAAGGTCGCCTGCAAACTGGAAAAATTCGAATTGACGGCCAATTTGCCGCAATCGCTATTCAGGGCAAGGCGCCCTGTCAGATTTCCGAGATTTGAAGAACTCCAGTACCAAATCTCTAGGGTCAGGACCCCGGTGAAATGCATGACCCGCACGCGAACTTTTGGCGAAACAGGACCATTGGACAAAGCCGGCTATTGACCGGCTATTATGCACATAGACGACTGTTTGGACGCTTCCATTGCGAAGTCGCAGCTATCCAAAATACTGTGACTTGGATCTGCAATGCGTGGTATCAATAAGCCACGAATGGGCAAAATGAGAACTTTATGCAATTTGAAAAATTACTGATTGAGCGAATATGAGCGGTGGAAGTTGGGACATTGACCGCTTGCGTTTTGCCACTGAGTCCGCTGGCATCGCATTGTGGTCGTGGAACGTTGATACGGACAGAATTACTCTGGATGACAAGGCTTGCGATCTCTGGGGCGTTGTGCGGACCTCAGCTGTCACATTTGAAGACTTGTCATCCCGCATTCATCCTGAGGATTCGGATAAAGTCCGGTCGGCATTCGCGGCCACGCGTGAAAGTTTTGGTCCTTATGAAACAGACTTCCGCATTGTTGTGGGCAAGGAAGTTCGTTGGGTTTCCGCAAGGGGCCGTGGCGACGACGAGGGGATCGTCGGACGAATCATGTATGGTGTCTTCATTGATGTCAGTGTTCGCAAACGCGCGGAAGAAGCGCGCGAGCTTATCACCGGCGAGATGCATCATCGCATCAAGAACCTCTTTGCAATGGCTTCGGCACTAGCCGGTATCGCTTCGCGGACGACAACTTCGAAAGAAGAGATGACCCGTGATTTGATGCAAAGGTTGATCGCGCTCTCTGAAGCACACGAGCTGATACGTCCCGATTCCAGGGCTCAATCGCGGGCCAGCGACCTGGGTGATTTATTGAATGTGCTCCTGAAGCCCTATCTGGATGGGGAGTCAAATAATACGCGTGTGATGATCTCTGTTCCGAAAATACTTGTTGGTGAGCGTTCGGC
>JANMEX010000493.1:0-15406 GCA_031377485.1 Phyllobacteriaceae bacterium | reverse complement strand
TGCGCTGGAACAAAATGCCCGCCTGCTTGAAGGTGTTCTGGATGATTTTGGCGTGCGGGGCGAGATCCTCCATGTCCATCCAGGTCCCGTCGTTACCCTTTACGAGCTTGAACCAGCGCCCGGCATCAAATCCTCGCGCGTTATAGGCCTTGCCGATGATATCGCCCGTTCAATGAGCGCAATTGCCGCGCGTGTCGCGGTGGTTCCGGGGCGAAACGCCATCGGCATCGAGTTGCCAAACCAGCGCCGCGAAACCGTTTACCTGCGCGAACTGATGGCCAGCCAGGATTTTGAAAACTCCAAGGCCAAACTTGCGCTCGCGCTCGGCAAGACCATCAATGGCGAGCCGGTCATCGCCGATCTTGCCAAAATGCCGCACGTTCTTGTCGCCGGCACCACGGGTTCGGGCAAATCGGTTTCCATCAACACCATGATCCTGTCGCTCCTTTACCGGCTGACGCCGCAGGAATGCCGCCTGATCATGATCGATCCGAAAATGCTGGAACTTTCCGTCTATGATGGCATCCCGCACCTTTTGACCCCGGTCGTCACCGATCCAAAGAAAGCCGTTGTGGCGCTGAAATGGACCGTCAAGGAGATGGAAGACCGGTATCGCAAGATGTCCAAGGTTGGCGTGCGCAACATTGACGGATTCAACCAGCGCGTCGCGCAGGCGCAGGCCTCCGGTGAAAAGATAACCCGCACCGTGCAAACCGGCTTTGACCGCACCACTGGCGAGGCGGTTTATGAAACCGAAGCGCTTGATCTGACCCACATGCCCTACATTGTCGTCCTGATCGACGAAATGGCCGACCTGATGATGGTCGCGGGCAAGGATATTGAAGGCGCGGTGCAACGCCTGGCGCAGATGGCGCGTGCGGCCGGCATCCATGTCATTATGGCCACGCAGCGCCCCTCTGTTGACGTCATCACCGGCACGATCAAGGCAAACTTCCCGACCCGCATTTCCTTCCAGGTCACGTCCAAGATTGATTCGCGCACCATTCTTGGTGAAATGGGCGCCGAGCAACTCTTGGGTCAGGGCGACATGCTCTACATGGCAGGCGGCGGCCGAATCCAGCGTGTCCACGGTCCGTTCGTTTCCGATGAAGAAGTCGAAAAGATCGTTGCGCATCTCAAGGTTCAGGGCGCGCCGGAATATCTTGAATCCATCACGCAGGATGACGACGAAGAGGGCGAGGATGGCGATGGTCCGGCCGGAACGTCCAATCTTTCGGAATCGGATGATCCCTATGATCAGGCCGTCGCCATCGTTCTTCGTGACAAAAAGGCATCGACTTCCTACATACAGCGCCGAATGGGCATCGGTTATAACCGCGCCGCCTCGCTGATCGAGCGGATGGAGCAGGAAGGCATCGTCGGACCGGCCAACCAGACCGGCAAGCGCGACATCCTCGTGCCGACCGAAGATGAGATGATGTGACATCAATTCGCCCGGTTGCCGCCACAGTGGCGACAAACGGGCAGGCTATCGACCAAACAGGGATTTCCCTGCAGGAGACATGCAGATGAACGGCCAGATGAACGGCAACGTGAACACAGCGAGCGCAGGCAAGACCCTGTCGCGCCGGAGCTTTATCGCTACAACGGGCGCTTTGGCGCTGGCCGCGTATGGCCTGATGGCAAGCGCTGAAGCTGCAGCCGGGTCTGCCTCGGTTGATGCCATCGCCAAGCATTTTTCCGGTGTAAAGACGCTCACCGGTGAATTTGTCCAGTTCGGCCCGCGCGGCGAGCAGACTGGCGGCATGTTCTATATTTCCCGTCCGGGCAAAATCCGCTTCAATTATGAAAAGCCGTCGCCAATCCGCGTCGTTGCCGATGGCAAGTCCGTTGTCGTCAACAACAAGAAGCTCGATACGTGGGATATCTATCCGCTCGACAAGACGCCGTTGAAGCTGCTCTTGTCGGACAAGATTGATTTTTCCGGCGACAAGCTGAAATCAGTCAAGGAAGAAGCGGACCTGACCACCATCGTCATGACCGACAAGCAGATTTTCGGCAACGCAAAGATCACGATGATGTTTGATCCGAAAAGCTATGAGCTGCGCCAGTGGACCATCACGGATGCGCAAGGTCTCGATACCACGGTGATGATTTTCAACACCAAGGAAGGTGTCACGTTCGAGCCGAAAATGTTCGACATTGATTATGTCCGCGTCGCCCGTGCAAAAGAGAAGCACAAATAGGCTGACCGATATCAGGTCTTGTCAGCATAGGCGGGGATATCGGCCCCGCTTTTTTTCTGCGGCTTGAACTTCGGAGTTTGCGCTGGCATTGTCCGCGCCATGTCATTTTCTGTCGCCACATGGAATATAAATTCCGTTCGCCTGCGTCGCCCGATCGTTGAAAAGCTGATCGCGGAGCGCAATCCTGATGTCATCTGCCTTCAGGAAATCAAATGCCAGAATCTTGAATTTCCGGCAGCCGAGTTTGCTGCGGCAGGATATCCGTATCAGGCAATTGCGGGCCAAAAAGCCTATCACGGCGTCGCCATTCTTTCCCGGCATCCGTTGCAAACAACCGCTCAGGAAAAATTCTGCAACATTGAGGACAGCCGCCATATTTCCGCGCTGGTCGAGGTCCATGGCAAGCCGGTTCATGTGCATAATTTTTACGTTCCCGCAGGCGGGGATGAGCCGGATCCGGTGATCAATCCGAAATTTCGCCACAAGCTGGATTTCGTTGAAGAAATGCGGCGCATCTTGCCCGCACATCCCCACGGCCCGTCCATTCTCGTTGGTGATCTCAACATTGCTCCGCTGGAACATGATGTCTGGGGTCACAAGGAGCTGTTGAAAGTTGTCAGCCACACGCCGGTGGAAACCGCGGGATTTGAAGCCATGCGCAAGGCTTCAGGCTGGGTCGATCTGATGCGCCAGTTTACGCCGGAGCCGGAAAAACTTTACACTTGGTGGAGTTATCGCGCCGCTGACTGGGCAGCATCCAACCGCGGGCGTCGCCTTGATCACGTTTGGTCGTCAGCCGATTTGTCGCCGAGGCTCAAAAACATCGAGATCATGAAGGCGGCGCGCGGTTGGGAAAAACCGTCAGATCATGTGCCGGTGATCGCCACCTTCAGTCTTTGATCTGACAGGATTTAGGTCCAGACCCTAGAACCGTTCACCGTTTCTTCGAATCGCTGAGCGGCTCCAACTCTTTGTTTTGTCGCATTTTCCTTAAACGTTTGATGTTCCATCAAACTTGGGAATGCTCTAGTCGCCGAACCGCTTTTCCAGCTTTGCCACGTCATCGATAAACTTGCCGAAACGGCGTGATATGGCGGCATGGAGTTCTGCGGCAAGCTCCGGATATTCTTCCAGAACCCGCCTGAACAGCGAGCGCGAAATACGGATCACCTCGCAGTCTGTGGCCGCAACCGCACCGGTGGAGCGTGCACCCGGGGCGACCAGCGCAAGTTCGCCAAGCAAAGTGCCTGGGCCGGCTGTGTGGACAATGCGCCGGTTCGCGGCCTTGTCCTCTACCAGATTGACCGAGCCGTTCAAAATGAGAAAGCCGCAGTCGGCAGCTTCCCCCTCGCGGTAAAGTTCGCGCCCTTTGGCCATGTTCAGATGTTCGGTTCCAAAGGCAACCAAACGCAGCTGCTCGGCCGAAAAGCCATGAAACAGCGGCACCTGCGCCAATGCCCGAACGTCTGTATCTATTGCCATGAAGGCCCCGAATCACCCCGAATTCAAGCTCAAGGAACCAGCTTGTATCCGCCGCTTTCTGTCACAAGGATTTCGGCATTGGAAGGGTCGCGCTCGATCTTCTGACGAAGGCGATAGACATGCGTTTCGAGCGTATGGGTGGTAACGCCCGAATTGTAGCCCCAGACTTCCTCCAAAAGCACATCGCGCGTGACCACCTTGTCACCGGCGCGGTAGAGGAATTTGATGATCGCCGTTTCTTTTTCAGTCAGGCGCAGCTTGGAGCCCTTCTTGTCCACCAAAAGCTTCTGGCTCGGCTTGAACGTATATTGCCCGACCGTCAGCGTCACATCTTCCGAGTTTTCATGCTGGCGCAATTGCGCACGGATGCGGGCGAGCAGCACGGCAAAACGGAAAGGCTTGGTCACATAATCGTTTGCGCCTGATTCGAGACCTAAAATTGTGTCCGAATCGGTATCATGCCCGGTCAGCATGATGATCGGTGCCTTGAAGCCGCCTTTGCGCAAAAGCCGCACCGCCTCGCGCCCGTCCATGTCCGGCAGGCCGACATCCATGATCAACAGGTCGATAACACCGGCGCGCGCTGTTTGAACGCCCTTGGTTGCACTGTCAGCCTCCAACACCTTGAACTCTTCGTAGAGTGCGAGTTGTTCGACCAGTGTCTGTCGAAGATCATTGTCGTCGTCGACAAGCAGGATGGTTCTGGCTGCCATGTAGTGTCCTCCGCATGGGTTCATCGCAAGCTAAGCCGTTTTCACGCTTTGTGAAAGGGTGGCTGGCATTCTTTGGTTTTATACGGTTCCAATTGAAACCGTATGATCATACCGGCGAAAACCCGTATCCAGTTTTTCCGGAAATGATATGTATCGCGAAGATCACTCAAATCGAGGCGAATTGAGGCAATGGCCGTCACATTCTCTCACATCAGCGTGAAGAAGCGCCCCGGCCATGTTTCACAAGGCCTGCTGACCGTCGGCGGCCGCACCCACGTCTGCGCCCTCGGAAAAGGTGGAATCAGGGCCTTGAAACGCGAAGGCGACGGCGCGACGCCGCTTGGCCGGATGCGCCTCGTCAGCGGCTGGTTCCGGCCGGACCATGTGACATTGCGGTCGGCACCACTCGGCCTGTCGCCAATCACGGCCAGCAGCGGCTGGTGCGACGCAAGTGGCGACCGCAATTACAACCAACCCGTCAGCCTGCCCTATCCTGCCAGCCACGAAACGATGAAACGCGCGGATGGGTTATATGATCTGGTCATCGTGCTCGATTTCAACCTGACGCCCCGCAAACGCGGCGGCGGCAGCGCGATTTTCATGCATATCGCACGGCCGGGGCTTACCCCAACTGAAGGCTGTGTGGCTTTGCCTGCTAAAGTGTTGTTGCGGCTGTTGCCGAGGCTGTCGTCGCGTACAGTACTCAGCGTCGCCTATTAAGCCGGCTTGTATCGCCACACGGTCGTCTTGCGCACATCCTGGTCTTCCAACGCGCGGGTGACCTGCACCTGATGTTCGGACAGCAATTCCAGCCGTTCTTTCGGCAAATAGGCCCGTCCCGGGTCGCCGATCAAAATGTCCGCCCCGCGTGCGGCAAGTCTGTTGAACCACGGCAATAGCATCGCCGCCATCTCGCGGTCGTAAAAGACATCACCGGCCAGAACGACATCCCAGCCGTGGTCCTGTCCGACCAGATTCCCGGCAGTGTGTTCCAGAGCAAAACCATTTAGCTCCGCATTCAGCGCCACGGCATCCGCCGAAAACGGATCAATATCTGCCGCAAGCACCTGCGCCGCTCCGCTCATATAAGCGGCAATCGCCACAATGCCGGAGCCGGTGGCGAAATCGAGCACAGTCTTGGCCATCACACATTCGCGATTGTCCAGTACATGCCGCGCCAATCCCTGTCCTCCCGCCCAGGCAAACGCCCAGAAGGGTGGTTCGAGGCCGCTCTCCTGCAATTCATCCTCGGTGCGATGCCAGAGGTCATGTGCCTCGTCGGCCAGATGCAGCCGGATTTCCGGCACATGCGGCGGCGACAGGATTGAGGTGTTTTCAAGGATGAAACGCCGAAACCTTAGTCCCGGCGTCAGCTTTTCGGTCATTTCGGTACCGGAACGAGGCCGCCCATACGGCATATTTCGGTCCATTCCTCGTCGCGCACAGGCTGCACCGACAGGCGCGTGTTGACCACCAGAACCATGTCAGCGAGTTTGGGATTGGTCTTGCAGTCATCACGCGTCACGGGCTTGGGCACGTCGCAAAAAGCCTTGATGTCCACGCACTCCCAGCGGTGATCATCGCTGGTCGAATCAGGATGGCACAGGGCCATCACTTCAGCCACGCCGACAATCTCCAGGCCGATGTTTGAGTGGTAGTAAAACACCTTGTCGCCAAGTTGCATCGCCCGCATGTTGTTGCGCGCCTGATAGTTACGAACGCCATGCCATTCCGAGCCTTTTTCTCCGGCCTTTTTCAGATCATCAAATGAATAGACATCCGGCTCGGATTTCATCAGCCAATAGGCCATCATGCATTCTCCGGGTTCTTGAACACCCAGTTCCACGGCTTGATCTCAACGGAAGAAAACAGTCCGGCACTTGCATAAGGGTCAGCCTCGGCAATCGTCTTTGCGGCGCTCACGTCATCAGCTTTGATGATCACAAGGCTTCCAACCGGCTTGCCATCCTCACCCAGAAAAGGCCCTGCCGCCTTCAGCGCGTCACCCAATCCATCAAGAAAGCTCATATGCGCCGGTCGCGTGTCCAGGCGGACTTGCAAATGGCCGGGCTTGTCGGTGCAGATCAGGGCGAACAACATGGGAGGTCCTTTCGTTTGCGTTCAGTCTTCGTTTTTCAGCGGTCTGGAGAGTAGGGCGGTGACAGCATCAGTCACTGATAGTTTGCCAGCTAATATTGCGGCTGTGGCGGCAATGATCGGGGCTTCAATCCCAAGCCTTGCTGCTTCCTGCTCCGCAATCCGTGCGGTCGCCACGCCTTCGGCCAGCGGTCGTCCGTCAAGGTTTTCGCAGCGTCCGAGCGCAATGCCGTAAGAAAGGTTGCGCGATTGCGGCGACGAACAGGTGAGGATCAGATCACCAAGGCCTGACAGGCCCATCAATGTTTCCGGCCGTGCACCCAGTGCCGCGCCAATGCGCCGCAATTCGACAAACCCGCGCGTGATCAGCGCGGCTTCCGCACTGGCTCCAAGGTTTGAGCCGCGCACTGCGCCTGCCGCCAGCGCCAACACATTTTTCAAAGCGCCGCCAACTTCCACACCAATCAGGTCATCGCTTGAGTAGCAGCGCAGCGTCGGCGTCGAAAGCCGGACTGCAAGGTCGGCGGCCAGCCCCATATCGCCAGCCGCCACTGTCACGGCGGTCGGTAGCCCGCGTGCAACGTCGATGGCAAAGCTTGGACCGGACAGTGCAGCGACCGGATGGTCCGGCAGACAGTCGGTCACGACTGCCGACATCAATTTGCCGGTGGTGCGCTCAATTCCCTTGGCGCAGAGCACAATTGGCGCGGTTTTTGGCACCAGTGCGCCGATTTTATTCAACACATCGCGCAAGGTCTGTGCAGGCAATACGGCGAGGATGATCGTCGCGTCCTTCAGCGCGTTTTGCGCGTCGGTTGTCGCTTCAATCCCCACATCAAACGTCACACCGGCCAAATAATCCGGGTTCTGCCGCGACATGTTGATTGCTTCAATTGTCTTGGCGCTCCGGCCCCACAGCAATGTATTACGCCCGGCCCGAACCTGCGCCAGCGCCAGCGCCGTGCCCCAGGCGCCCGAACCCAGCACTACAATTTTATCCTTGTGTCTCATGCTTTTGGCCCCTTGCGTCCGGAGCCGAACATACCGGCCGACTTTTCGTCAAGCGGCCAGCGCGGGCGCGGCGTCAAATCCATGGAATCACTGTCGCCCTTGGCCAAACGGCATGCTGCAGCCCATGCAATCATGGCGGCATTGTCGGTGCACAGTGCCATTGGTGGTGCAACAAAGCGGTAGCCGTTCTTTGCGCAAAGGCCAGTCAGCATTCCCCTCAGCTTTTGGTTCGCTGCCACACCCCCTGCAACGACCAGTACCGGTTCTGCCAAATCAGGGAAGTCGTTCTTGAACCGGTCAAGCGATCTTGCCAGCCGCTCCTTCAGCGTATCAGCCACTGCCTCCTGAAAAGATGCGCAAATGTCGGCGATATCCTCTTCGCTCTCGAAGTTGATTGTCTGCGTTGCCATGCGCACAGCCGTCTTCAACCCCGAAAACGAGAAGTCCAGCCGCTTTTCGCCGCGCATCGGGCGCGGGAAATCAAACCGCTTGGGATTGCCCAGGGCTGCCCGCCGCTCCACCTCCGGTCCGCCAGGCCAAGGCAGACCAAGCAATTTTGCGGTTTTGTCGAATGCTTCCCCAAGTGCATCGTCGATTGTGGTAGCCCAGCGCTCATAATCGCCGACGCCGCGCACAAGAAGCACCTGCGTATGCCCGCCGGAAACCAGCAACAGAAGATAGGGAAATTGCACATTGTCTGTCAGGCCCGCCGTCAGCGCGTGGCCTTCCAGATGGTTGACGCCGAGAAATGGCTTGCCGCTCGCCGAAGCCATGGCTTTTGCTGTCATCACGCCGACAATCAGTCCGCCGATCAGCCCCGGCCCTGACGTTGCCGCGATGGCATCCATGTCAGCAAGTGTATGGCCCGACTGCAGCAAGGCTTGGCGCACCACCGGATCAATCAGTTCTGCATGGGCGCGCGCTGCAATTTCCGGAACCACGCCGCCAAAAGCGGCATGATCGTCAAACTGCGAATGGACGCAATTGGACAGGATGCGGCCGGCTCCGTCGGCCAGCCGCTCCACCACGGCGGCAGCGGTTTCATCGCAGCTTGTTTCCAGCGCCAGAATCAGCATGAGGACCCTTTCGTCGCACCGCACCAAACTTGCCCTGCCGCGTCCTGGCGGCTAGAGGAAGTCATCGCGCGAATTCGCGCCTGCGGTATCACGGACTGTTTTGGCAATGCAAACACCGGCAGCGGTTCGCCCGCTCAAAATCGGCACGCGCGGTAGCGCTCTGGCGCTCTATCAGGCGAATGAAACCCGTGTGCGTCTGGCCAAAGCCCATGGCCTGCCGGAATCCGCCTTCGAAATCATGGTGATTTCCACAAGTGGCGACCGGATTCAGGATCGCCCGCTGTCGGAAGTTGGCGGCAAGGGGCTTTTCACACTCGAAATCGAAGAGGCGCTCCACTCGGGTGCAATCGACATCGCGGTGCATTCGTCCAAAGACATGCCGACGCTGCTGCCGGAGGGATTGATGCTCGCCGCATTTCTCGAACGGCAAGACCCGCGCGATGCCTTTATCGGCTACACGGTCAAAAACCTTACCGATCTGCCGCACGGCGCAACGGTCGGTTCGTCCTCACTCAGGCGGCAGGCGCAGATTCGCAAAATCCGGCCTGACCTTAACATCGTGATGTTCCGCGGCAATGTTCCGACGCGACTGAAAAAGGTGGCTGATGGCGTTGTCGAGGGCACCCTGCTGGCGCTTGCCGGCCTGAAGCGTCTGGAACTTGACGGAGCGGTAACCGAAATCCTGTCGTTGACGGATTTTCTGCCGGCTCCGGGTCAAGGGGCAATCTGCATTGAATGCCGTGAAGCCGATACGGTCGCGCGCACCATGCTGGCTGCAATCAATCATGCCGATACCAGCGCTGCGCTCGCCTGCGAGCGGGCATTCCTGCGGATGCTTGACGGTGATTGCCGCACCCCTCTGGCCGGACACGCGCGGGTCGTTGACAGTCATATCCATTTTGACGGATTGGTGCTGAAGCCCGATGGTTCGGTTTCACACGAAATCAGCGATGAAGGCCCGGCAGGGCAAGCTGAGCAAATCGGCATCCGTGCCGCCGCACGCATCAGGGAGATTGCCGGTGCCGAATTCTTCAAGTCCTGGGGCTAATGTGATGAACGCGCGGCGCGTTCTTGTGACCCGCCCGCAACCAGGCGCAGATCGGACTGCAGATCGCCTGCGCACGCTTGGTTTCGATCCGCTCATCATGCCACTGACCAAGACAATCGCTTTGCCGCATGAAGTGCTGGATGTCAGGCCGGATATGGTCCTTGCTACCAGCCCGCAAGCATTCCGGCATCTGGCGTCCGCTGTCTCCGACGCGCTTTCTTCCATTCCCGTCTTTGCCACGGGCAAGGCGACCGCCGCCGCGGCGCGCGAAGCTGGATTTCTGAATGTCAAAGAGACTGGCGGTGACGTTGCGCGGCTGATGGCGTCAATTTCACCGCTGATCAAACCCGACATTCGCATCTTGTATCTTGCCGGACGTGTCCGCCGTCCACAGTTGGAACAATACCTGATTGGCAAAGGCGTAAACCTGACGTCAATCGAAGTTTATGATACAGTATCAGTCAGTTACTCAACTGAGAAAATTGGGACTTTGAACGCGGATGGTGAACTGATCGCCGTGCTGCTGACATCGGTGAACTGCGCCACCCGGCTCCGTGAATTGACGGCTACCGCCACTCAAGGTCAAGGGATTGAAAATGCTGTACTAATCTGCCTGTCAGAGCGTATAGCCGATGCCGCCAAAGCGCTGTTTTCCAATCCGGTTCTGGTGTCCTCCGCACCAACTGAAGACGCGCTATTGGAGTGCCTCTCAACGCTCTAGTTTTGGTCACGACCAAATGCTGCCTTTGTAGCGTTCGAGAAAGCCGCTAGAGCTTTCCAACCTGAATTCAGCCTGAGAGTTGACGATGCCCGGCCCTGAAAACCATTCCAAGAAGCCCAAAGCGGTTACGATAGACCTGACTGCAAATCCGGATGCTGCTGAAGTGGTTGCAGATACATCCACCGGGGAGGTGGAAACCGCCGATGCAGCCGAAACATTCATTGAAGAATCAGCCGCGCCTGCAGAGATGAGGGATGCAGCCGCTGCACCATATTCCAGTGCCTCTGCCTCGTCCCAGTCCTCATCGTCCACGGGTCCGGCGAAAGCATCCGGCGATTTCCTTGGCAGGTTTGGTGCGGGTATTCTGGGCGGATTGATTGCGCTTGGCGGCGCTGCCGGGCTTCAGGCTACGGGTTATCTGCCTTCGCCCGGTGGTTCGGGTAATGTTGCAGCGCTTACGGCACAGGTTGAAAAACTTGCCACCACGCCCTCCATCGATCCTGCCGCGTTGGCCGCCATTGCCGATGCGCAACAAGCCGTTTCGCAAAAGGTTGATAGCTTGGTCGCCTCTGGTGCGCCAGCGGGGGACCCGGCGGCACTCTTAGCACTCCAGGACAAGATAACGGCACTCGAAACCGCGCTTGCCAATGGTGCTACTGGCACGGTTGCTGATCCAACGCAGTCGCAAGCCTTCATGGATCTGACGGCCAAGGTTGCCGCACTTGAAGCCAAGCCCGCCGCAGGCGGCTCGGGTGCGGTGGCTCTCGCCATTGCGGCGTCCGGCCTGAAAGCTGCCATTGACCGGGGTGGGCCGTTCATGGCGGAACTTGAGACCTACGCAACCGTCGCGCCATCCTCACCCGATGTCGAAGCGCTGCGTACCCTTGCCGCATCGGGCGTGCCGTCGCGGCAGGATTTGATCAACGGCTTTTCGGATGCCGCCAATGTTATGATTGCCGCCTCACACGTGCCTGATCCTGATGCATCAATCTGGAGCCGTCTGGGTGACAGCGCAAAAAATCTCGTCAAGGCGCGCCCTGTGGGTGACATTGCCGGCGATTCGCCTGAGGCCTTGGTTGCGCGGATGGAGGTTGCTTTGGGGCGCGGCGATCTGGATGCCGTTCTGGCGGAAGCTGCCAAATTGCCTGATGCCGCAAAGACCGCAGGCGCTGCCTATCTCGACAAGATCAAGGCGCGGCGCGACACGGATGGACTTGTCACCAAAGCCCTTTCGCTCGCCCTCGCTGCTGCCGGAGGCAAGTCATGATACGCATTCTTTCGTTCGTCATATTCGTGTTTCTGTTGGCCGCCGGTTTTGCATGGCTGGCTGACCGGCCGGGTGAAATGTCCGTCACCTGGCAGGGCATGCAATATCAGGTGTCCTTGCTCGTCGCCGTCACCGCCATTGTAGTTCTGATTGCGCTGGTGATGTTGACGTGGTGGCTGATCCGCACGCTTTACCGCTCGCCGGACCTTCTTCGCCGGCATTTTCGCGCCCGCAAACGCGACCGTGGCTATCAGTCACTGTCTACCGGCATCATCGCTGCGGGCGCAGGCGATAGTGGCGCGGCGCGGCGAATGGCCAAGCAGGCGTCCAAACTTTTGAACTCCGATCAGGAGCCATTGATCAAGCTTCTGGATGCGCAGGCGACAATGCTTGAAGGGCGCACGGATGACGCGCGCAAAATGTTCGAAGCGATGGTCGATGATCCCGAGACCAAATTGATTGGCCTGCGCGGCCTGTATCTTGAAGCCGAACGGCTTGGCGACATTGCCGCTGCCCGCCACTTTGCCAATCGCGCTGCGGAAGCTGCGCCGCATCTTGGCTGGGCTTCCAAGGTGGCGATGGAAAACCGCATTGCCAACGGCGACTATGACGGGGCGATCGGTCTTCTGGATCAGCAGAAATCATCGAAGTCGATCAGCAAGGATGTCGAGCGCCGCCAGCGGGCTGTGTTGCTGACCGGCAAGGCCATCTCGCTGTTGCCGGATGATCCGCAGTCCGCCCGTGCCGCCGCCGCCGAGGCCAACCGCCTTGCGCCAGAACTGGTGCCCGCAGCGGTCACGCTTGCCGAAGCATTGATCAAATTGAACGATCCGCGCAAGGCGCTGCGTACACTTGAATATACCTATAAAATCAATCCGCATCCCGAGCTTGCTGATCTTTATGTCCGCTCCAAGGGCGGCGACAAGCCCGAAGACCGGCTGAAGCGCGCCCGCACGTTGGCGGGTTTTGCGCCAGACGATGCGGAGAGCGATATCGCCATTGCCCGCGCCGCGCTTGGCGCGGGGCAGTATGGCGAGGCACGCAGGCATGCGGAAAAGGCGCTTGTCAGATCGCCGCGCGAAAGCATCCATCTGATCCTTGCCGACATTGAACAGGCCGAGACCCGCGATGCCGGAAAGGTCCGCGCCAATCTCGCCCGTGCGCTTCGTGCCCCACGCGATCCTGCATGGACTGCCGATGGCATGGTCTCCGAGCGTTGGCTGCCGGTATCACCGGTTTCGGGCCGCATTGATGCGTTCGAATGGCGTGTACCGGTCGAACGCCTCCAGCCGCTCCTTGAGTTTGAGCCGGAACCGATTGAGACCAGCCTGGTGGTCGAACCCGTCAAAGAGGCGATCAAAGAGCCTGTCATTGCAGAATCTGCGCCTATTGCCGTTGTTTCTGCTGCACCAGTTGTGCATGCACCCATCGCGAAAACCTCGCTATCGGCAAAGGCGAGCCTCGCAGAAGGCTTGCCAATGATTCCCGATGATCCGGGTGTCAAACCGCGCGATGGTACGGAAGCTGGCCAGAAGCGTTTTCGTTTGTTCTGAGGTCAATGATGTTTGAGCGTTTCACCACTTTCCTTGGCAGCCTCGCGGGACGCGAGCCGTCTGACGACAAGATCACGCCTTTGCAATTGTCGGCCACGGCGCTGATGTTTGCCGTGATGGACGCTGACGGGTTCCGCCATGAAGGAGAGCTTGCGGCGCTTGAGACCGCGTTATCCGATCATTTTGATCTGGAAGGCGCTGCCTTGCAAGAACTGGTCTGGAAAGGCGAGGCGGCGGAAGCGGAATCGGTTGATCTCTACCAATTCACCAGTGTGCTTGTAAAACTGCCGGAAGAAGAGCGGCTGTATTTGCTCGAGCTTCTGTTTGAAGTGGTCTACGCGGACGGAGAACTGCACGAGCTTGAGGACAATCTGGTGTGGCGTATTGCGGATCTGATGGGCATTTCCGGGCGTGACCGGGTTGAGCTGCGCAAGAAGGTGGCAGGAAAGCTCGCCCGCTCCTGAGAGGAACGGCTCAACTTTATACTCCGCCAGCCAAGCTGCGCGCCTTGCGCAGCGCCGGAAACAAAGTTGCCCAGATCATAGCGACCGCAATCGTGCCGATGCCGCCGAACACCACGGCGGTAACAGCGCCAAACCCCGCCGCCATCATGCCGGCGCGGAATTCGCCTAACTCGTTCGATGCGCCGACGAAGACCATGTTGACCGCATTGACGCGACCGCGCAGTGCATCGGGCGTCCACAATTGTATCAGCACTTCGCGCACATAAACAGATATCCCATCTGCCGCACCAAGCATTACCAGTGCGCCAATTGAAAGCCACGGGACAGTTGAAACACCAAACACGATGGTAAACACGCCAAACAGCGCCACGGCGATAAACAGGATATAGCCCGCATGGTCGCGGATGGGATGTCCGGCAAGCCACAGTGCGACCAGCACCGCGCCGACACCGGGCGCTGCGCGCAACAGACCAAGGCCCCATGGACCCAGCACCAGAATGTCCCGCGCATAGACCGGCAACAGCGCCACCGCCCCGCCCAGCAGCACGGCAAACAGATCAAGCGACACTGCGCCCAGCACGATCTTTTCGCGGAAAATATAGCGAAAGCCGCCAAGGATTGTTTCCAGCATGTTGCCATGCATGGTCGAATGTTGCTTCGGCTTGGGAATTGCCATCACTGCGACGGCAGAAACGGCCAGCATCACAACGGCAACTGTGTAGGCGGCGACAGGAGAGAGCCCATAGAGCAAGCCGCCCGCCACCGGTCCGACGATGCTCGCCACTTGCCAGGCTGATGAGTTCCAGGACACGGCATTGGCAAACACGTCTTCGGGCACAAGGTTGGCCGCAAGAGACGAGGCTGCGGGGCCGAAAAAGGCGCGGGCCGTGCCGATGATTACCAGCACGATAAAGATCGGCATGACCGAGGTCGAACCGGAGAGCGTGAAGACCAGAAGCGCCAGCGCGCAGAGCGCCTCAACCGCCTCGCATGCCGCCATGATCAAGCGCCGACCGTAATGATCCGACACTGCGCCGGTTACCAACACCAAAAGCAGGGACGGTGCAAATTGCAATATGCCGACAAGACCGAGATAAAACGGATCGCGCGTCATGTCATAGACCTGCCAAGCGACCGATACCGAAACGATCTGAACGGCAAACGAGGCCAGAAAGCGTGAAGCCCAGAAAAACAGAAAAGAACGGTGGCGGAATGCGGCAAACTTGTCGGCGGGCGGCGCGAGGTCAGACATTGATGGGAGCTTTCAGGAAACAAGACGCGCCAGGGCTGCGCCGATCCGGCAGTAATTTCACCACGTGCCTACCAACTTGCAACGTTTCAGGCAATGATGTGCCCGGGATTAGATTCGATAATGTTTCCATTTGGGAGTGAGACAATGAAACGCAAAGCCTTGATCGCCTGGGGTGGCTGGGAAGGCCACACGCCGGAACGCAGCGCCACTGTCGCGCATGATATTCTGGTTGCCCATGGTTTTGATGTCATGCTCGAAAATGGAACCGCCTGTTTTGCCGATCCCGACCTTGCCCGCTTTGACCTGATTGTTCCGGCCATCACCATGTCTGAAATTGCCAAGGACGAAGTGGAAAATCTCACCAAAACCATCCGCGCCGGAACCGGCCTTGCCGGCTTTCACGGGCTGATGTGCGATGCGTTCCGCAAGGAGACGGAATACCAGTTCATGACTGGCGGTCAGTGGGTTTCCCACCCCGGCAACATCATCGACTATGTCGTCAATATCACGGACAG
>JANMEX010000373.1:0-2055 GCA_031377485.1 Phyllobacteriaceae bacterium | reverse complement strand
GCGATCCGATATGGCTGGGTACCGGTAATGGCGATATTGGCACCATTTGCCTGCCCATTTGTGCCGTGATTGACAGCCGGTTCCACACTCACATGCGTGGACGCAGGCGTTGCTGTATTATGGCGTGCTTGAAGGCTTCGGATAAATTTCGAGAGAATGCTCATGCTGCACTCATGGCAAGAACAGGCTCAATTTGCAAACCGGGGTTTGGGAAGTTTAACCCCGTCTTCTCCCACCCCGCCGTCCGCTCGACCCATCTTCCGCCATCTCCACCACCCTTCGCTCCGGCAGCTTGACAGCCTTGGCCAAATTCGGAAACGCATCAACCTTGTTCGGCATCGCCATCGCATGAACAAACAACTGCTGGAAATGCGGCTCAAGGGCGGTTTCGATCTTCTCAACTTTGGCGACTGTCGCCTCGATCTCGCGGCGGTGGGTGCGGTTGAGGAGGGCCATGCGCGCACCGGTGCCGGCGGCGTTGCCGACGGCCTTGACGCGGGAAAGGTCGCAGTCGGGGATGAGACCGAGCACCATCGCATATTTTGGGTCAATGAATGATCCGAACGCCCCGGCGAAGCGGATTTCATCGACGTGCGTGACTTGGAGTTTTTCCATCAAAAGCTTGATGCCGGCATAGAGCGCGGCCTTTGCGAGCTGAATGGCACGCACATCGTTTTGGGTGACGGTGATGCGCTGTGCGCCGTCGTGCAACAGGTATGAAAAGGTGCGGCCACTTTCGAAAATGCGCGGCGTGCGGGCAGCCATCGCCCCATCAATCACACCGTCTTCGGAGATCAGACCGGACAGGAACATTTCGGCCACGACTTCAATGATCGCCGAGCCGCAAATACCGGTGATGCCGGTTTTATCGGAACTTTCGACAAAACCTTCTTCGTCGGACCATTGCTCTGTACCGATGACCTTGAACTTAGGCTCCAGCGTGTCGGGATCAATGCGCACGCGTTCAATCGCTCCGGGAGCTGCGCGCTGGCCGGAAGATATTTCCGCGCCTTCAAAGGCCGGGCCGGTTGGCGAAGAGCAGGCAACCGTGCGCTGACGATTGCCGAGTACGATCTCGGCGTTGGTGCCGACATCGACAAGCAGCATCATGTCGTCCTGGCGATCAGGACCTTCGGAAAGGGTCGCAGCCGCTGCGTCCGCGCCCACATGGCCGGCAATGCAGGGGATGATATAAAGCCGCGCGCCTTCGTTCAGCGGTATGCCCATATCTGAAGTCTTGCCCTTGACGGCTCCTGAGACTGCGAGCGCGAACGGCGCTCCGCCGAGCTCGGTCGGATCAATGCCAAGGAAGAAATGGTGCATGACCGGATTGCCGACGAACACGGCATCCAGAATATCGGTACGCTTGACGGTGCCTTCCGCGCAGACCTGATCGACAAGGCTGTTGATCGCATCGCGCACGGCCTTGGTGATGGCCTCTGCTCCGCCCGGATTCATCATCACATAGGAGACGCGGCTCATGAGATCCTCGCCGAAGCGGATCTGCGGATTTTGCATGCCAACCGATGCCGCCACGCGGCCTGACAGCAGCGATACAAGGTTCATGGCAATCGTCGTCGAGCCGATGTCGCAGGCGATGCCGTAAGCCTCATTGTGCAGGCCCGGCCATAGCGCGATGATACGCGGAGTTTCGCTTTCCTCATCCTTGTGGATTGCTGCGGTGACGCCCCATTTGCCTTTGCGCAGGATGCTTTGCACTTGCGGCAACAGGTAGAAGTCGACGTCCAACTTCTTGTAACCCCAGTCTTTTTGCAACGCGACGATCAGCCGGTCCATGTCGCCGAGCGGCTTGTGCATGTCGGGCTCTTCGACCTCGACGTAGCAAAGATGCACCGACGGATTGCGGGCGATGACGCGGTCGCCGACAGCCTTGCGGATGACCTGCGCGTTGACGACTGTATCCTGCGGCACGTCGATGACGAGATCGCCTTCGATTGTTGCCGAGCAGGAGAGGCGGCGGTTTGGCGCGATCTCGCGCACTTCCGCATAACGCAATTCTTTAGGGCCGCGCGCGGAAATATGATCATTCGACGA
>JANMEX010000326.1:0-2791 GCA_031377485.1 Phyllobacteriaceae bacterium | reverse complement strand
TGCCCATCGGGAAGCGGCCTTTGGTGGCGATCACCATTTGGGCGGCTTCAGAGGGGCGCGATTTTAGCCAGCGCCCGACAATTTCTTCTGAAAGACCGGCAGAATAAACATCCGCGGTGTCGATGAAATTGCCGCCCGCTGCTGCATAGTCGTCCATCAATTCGTAAGATGTCGCTTCGTCAGCCTCGGCACCAAAGGTCATGGTGCCGAGAGCATAGGCAGTTACGATCGCCCCGCTTGACCCAAGCTTGCGATATTCCATATGCGCACCTCGTTTAAAGCAAATCCGGCAATCTTCGATACCGGAATAAGCCTATCAGAGACGCCCGGATAGGACCAACACTATGAGGATGATCAAAATGATGCCGATGCCGCCGACACCGCTATGGCCGAAACCGTAACCGTAGCCGCCGAAGCGGCCACTGAAACCGCCAAGCAAAAAGATGACGAGGATAATAATAAGGATGGTTCCGATTGACATGATTTAGTTCTCCATTGAAGCCTGATCTCAAGGTCTGCAACCAATTGCGCACTGTGTGCGTAACCGCCGACCCATTTTTAAAATGCTCTTTGCAACCCGCTCGCCTCAAAACCTATTTTGTTTCGATGGTAAGACTTCCATCCCCGACCTTGATTTGAATGCCGGCGCTTTTTTGCTGTTCCTGGTTATATAGATAGCCAGTAATCACCGCAGCCACGGTGAACATGCTTATGACGAGATAAAGTGCATTACGGCTCATGAAGGCGGGTCTCACAAAGATAGCTATTGCAGCTGTCGAATGTAAAAACGCGCGAGCAGGCAAATTGTTCCGGTTGGAAGTCTTAAATAATGCATACCGCCAATTAGGCCCGTGCGAAGGCAGAGTGCTTTTGACCGGCGCGACAGTCGCAAACAAATAAGGCGGGCAGGGCTCCTCCGCCCTTACCCGCCCGATCACTTTGAACCCGAAGGCTCAAGCGGTCATTCTGCTGCTTCGTGAAACTTTGGCATTTGGCCGTTGGTTACGATCACCGGGATCAGCATGTCGCCCCAGTTGCCATTGCCGCAATGATGGCGGGCGGAGCGGACCAGTTCGACCGAAACGCCGGCCTCGACCGCCTTCATCACCGACTGGTTCAAACGGTGCAGATCATTTGCGACCATGCGGATCACTGCCTGCTGGTCGGTGTTCATCGCCGAAGCCTGTTCTTCGGCACGTTCCTTGACGCGGGGTTTCATGGCCATGATGCTCTCCTGTTTGCCCCTAATGACCGCTTGTAAAAGCCTGTCATGGTCTGTCGGGCGATGCTGCATTTGTTTGCTTTGACAAAGGCTCCTTGCGGACTTCCCCTGCCGGTTCATGACTTTTGTTACATTGCACTGCAGCGAAATGGCGAGATAAATCGAATAATTCCTGCATTTTGCAGGGTCACGCTGTCTTGTCCTTGACGAAAAAATTCTGTAAATTTGTCACAGTTGTAAAAACACCTTGGGCTGAGATGTCAGAGTTGAACACGATCCAACAAATTTGCCTTTTCGTCGCCGGTGCCTGCCATTTGGCGATGCTAGCTCCATTAAGGAGCGCTTCGACATTTGCGGCGTTGGAATTGAAGAACAGCTCTGTGTCAGAAATGCTGTTCAAATACGCGGTGTCTCTCAATTTGATGATGGCTTCGCTATTATTCGTATCGTTAATGCACCCGCAAATTTGGGAAATTGCAGCAGCTGTTGCCGGATTTAGTCTCTTCACAATCTTCTACCTAACGGTCCGAAAGTTCCTAAATTCAGGTGAAGGTATGGCACTCGCCGGCGCTGCTTTAAGTGCCGCAGGGTGTATTTCACTATCAATTGCCTATTACGTTTCCAACTAGCTCAGGTGTCAGATGGCCGAACAGAAAATCTTCGCCGGTCCCCGCATCCGCCGCATCCGCAAGGAGCGCGACCTGACGCAGACCGCGATGGCCGAGGCCATCGGCATTTCGCCGAGCTATCTCAACTTGATCGAGCGCAACCAGCGCCCGCTGACAGTTCAATTGATTCTGAAACTCGCCACCACATTCAAGATCGACCTTGAGGATTTGCAAGGTGAAGCGGGCGGCAGCGTTGCGGACTTGCGCGAAGTGTTCGCCGATCCGTTACTGTCCGCCGAATTGCCCGGGCCGGAGGAGTTGATCGAAGTCGCCGAGGCAGCGCCAAATGCCGCTGCCGCGATGGTCAAGCTCTACCGCGCCTATCGCGAAGGCCAGGAGCGGCTGACTGACCTGTCGGCGCTTTTGTCAAAGGATGGCCGCACCACCGCGACTTCCGGCGCGCGGCTGCCGCTCGACGAAGTGCAGGAAGTGCTGGCTTCCCGCGCTAACCATTTTGCCCAGATCGAAGAGGAAGCCGAAAGTTTCCTCAATCTGCTCAAGCCCGCCGATGATCTGGAAGGCGCGCTGAAAGGCTGGCTGCGTTCGCAGCACGGCGTCACCGTGCGTGTGTTGCCTGTAGCCACCATGCCAAACTGGCGCCGCCGCTATGACCGCCACTCGCAGCGCCTGTTCATTTCCGAGCGCCTGTCGCCGTTTGACCAATTGCGTGAAATCGCGATGGAGGCGGCGTTGTTGCGCATGCAGGTCGCGATTGCTGCCGAGATCGAAGGGTTGAAACTGTCGTCGCAAGAAGCCCGCCGCATCGCGCGTTTTGAAATGGCGCGTTATGCCGCCCATGCGCTGATGATGCCTTACCAGTCGTTCCTTCAAGCCGCGCAGAAAGCGAAGCATGACATCGACGTGTTGCGCTCGCGATTCCGCGTCTCTTTCGAACAGGCCG
>JANMEX010000321.1:0-2539 GCA_031377485.1 Phyllobacteriaceae bacterium | reverse complement strand
CGTGGAAAGCATCTCCATACCATGAGGCGGTACCCGCGGTGCGATAATTCGGATCTTCCTTGGGGTAATACCACTTGCCCTTGACCTTGTAGGGCTTGCCAATCTGGTCGCGCCCACCGCCACGCGGCATGCGTTTCATCTTCATTCCGGGAATGGACGCCATGGCAACGTCAATGACGCGAGGGCTGGCTTTGACACCATAGTCTTTTTCCGAGAAATATTCTTTGGATTTGGTTTTTTGTACCATGGTCACTTTGGGGCCGGTCGCCGAGCACGCGGACAATGCAACTGCGCTCGCGCATACAAACCAGACACCTCGCAATTTCAGGTTCAAAGAAAATGAACCGCCAATCGGTGATGTCATACCAAATTTTGTCAACATGCGTTGTCAAACCCTTATGAGACTGCCATCCCGCCCCCGCAGGACAAACGCAACCTCGCGCCTGTACCCACATGCGCAAGGAATGTTTTACACTGGATTAAACAAATGTGGCAGGACAGAGACATTTATGTGGCAAAAGCCCAAATCGGACCAAAATCACCGCTTGATTAACCGGTTATCCGCGCTTTTCCGGTGAACCCGTCATTTCGCCGCCACTTAAGTCGGTTTGCGTCGACTTTTTCTAATTCAAAACACCAGGTCTTGCCCTTGTACCAAGTCGGAAATTTTTGGCAAAGCTGATCATCTGCCACCCACCATTGGCCGGTTTCCTTGGGTGTGAAATAAGATGCCAGCCCCGCGTTTGTCCCATCACCAGTCACGCTGCCACTCGCGCTGTAATACAGGGGGAATTCGAAGCCCATAGTGGAGAGTACGACTTTTCGTCCCGAGATCGCTTCGAGAATGGAATCATTCTGCAAGTCTTCGGCATGTAGCGAACCAGATGATAAAACGATAAAGGCGATGGCAGACAGGGTTTTTGGCGCGGACATACGCATAACTCCGAAGCAGTTTTATGCCTTTACGGCGCGCCCCTGATTTTGGATTTGTCAAAAATCTGGCGGAAGGGGTGGGATTCGAACCCACGGTACGGTTCCCCGCACGGCAGTTTTCAAGACTGCAGCCTTAAACCACTCGGCCACCCTTCCGCTGGCGGTGCTTATGGCGAGAAATTGTCCGGCGATCAAGGCACTTTCGGGCTTTTATGATTTGCAATGCCCGAAAGAACGCGAGGCAACCCTTCAAGATACGGCGCACCTGACCTTTAGAAACCCAGCCCGAATGGTCACTATCAATGCGCCATCAGAATCGGAACAGTGATGCGACTCAGCATGGAGCGCGTGACCCCGCCGAAAATCCTCTCCCGAAGGCGGGAGTGACCGTATGCGCCCATGACAATTAACCCGGCATTGTTGTCGAGCGCGTGCTGGGCCAAGACATCCGAAACGGAGTGACCGGAAGATGGCAGCCGGTTAACCTCGACTTTAATGCCCTGTCTTGACAGATAGGCAGCCAGATCCGCCCCCGGCTCGGCTCCATGTCCGCCCTCGCCTGCAAACGGGTCCACCAAGACGATCCGGACGTCGTCTGCGCCGATCAACAGGTCCATAGATGCGCCAACAGCGCGTGCGGCCTCCAGACTTCCGTCCCAAGCGATGCTGACGCAATTGGGTGTGAGCGTCGCCTTGACCTTTTCCGGAACCATGAAAACAGGGCGTCCGGACCGGAACAAGGCACCGTCCAAAGCATTATCGACAAGTGTTTCATCAGCCAGCAAGCTAGGTCCGAAAAGCGTTAAATCCGCATAGCGCGCACGTCTGCCAATAACATCGCCAATTAACGCGATTTCGGCGTACTCGCTGGTGATATCGGTAGACAGTTCTTTGCCATCGATAAGCTTGGTGACTTCTTCAGTCCGCTCCTTGAGTTTTTTGGCATCCCTTTGGCGCTCGACGTACCAAGCGTCAGAAACCACGTCTGCATAGGTGCCGATCGGCACGGCGGCTGCCGGTGATACAACCAGCACAGACATATGCGCATTCGCTTCCCTGCAAATCTCGGACGCCAATTCCAGATCACGGTTACCTTGGTTCATGCCGATGACGTTGAGGATGGTTTTGAATGACATTTTATCGCCTCCTGTTCCGGTCTCTCACTTGAAGCTGGAAGATACAGTAAGCACGATCATGCTCATTGTTTTGGATCAAACTGGAGTAGAGAGTGGTTTAGACACGATCAGTCAATCGCGGGTTTCCAGAACAATCTCCTTTGGTTAAGCTCATCAAAAGTAAATTCATTCGGGTAGAATCAAATATGAAATCACGTGCAGCCGTCGCTTGGGAAGCCAACAAGCCGTTGACCATAGAAACCATTGAGATCGGCGGGCCTAAAGCTGGAGAAGTTTTGGTTGAAATCATGGCAACAGGTGTCTGCCATACTGACGCATACACACTTTCGGGACTTGATTCCGAGGGAAAGTTTCCTGCCATTCTTGGCCATGAAGGTGCCGGCATCGTCCGGGAAGTTGGCGCGGGCGTGACGTCTGTGAGGCCGGGAGATCATGTCATCCCGCTCTACACACCTGAATGCCGTTCCTGC
>JANMEX010000276.1:0-3237 GCA_031377485.1 Phyllobacteriaceae bacterium | reverse complement strand
CGCAGATGCTTATCGCTGGCCGTCGCTGGGATATCCGGCTCGACAATGGTGTGACGATCCAGTTGCCGGAAGGTGATCCGGCGGAAGCACTCAGGGAACTGGCGCAGATGGATAGCGCCACAGGGCTTTTGTCCAAAGATATCGAACTTGTTGATCTTCGCGTGTCCGACCGTGTCGGTGTGCGACTGACGGCAAGCGGCATGTCTGTCCGCGAGGCGGAACTCAAAAAACAAGCAGACGCAGCCAAGAAGGCAGAGAAACATACATGACGCTTCTTGGTGGACGCACAGGATTTGGCAGCAAGGTTGGCAAGCGCTCCGGCATTGTCACGGTGCTTGATGTTGGTTCGACCAAGATTTCGTGCATGATTGCGCGGTTGACACCACGCGAGGAAAGCTCCCAGCTGCCAGGCCGCACTCACAAGATCGAAGTGCTTGGCATCGGCTATCAGCGTTCGCGCGGTGTCAAGTCCGGTGTCATTGTTGAACTCGACAATGCCGAGACAGCAATTCGTCAGGCGGTTGACGCTGCCGAGCGCATGGCCGGCATGACGGTGGAATCGATTATCACCAATGTGTCTTCCGGACGCATCAAAGGATCGACGATTTCGGCGACAGTTTCACTGGGCAACCGCCCGGTGGACGATAGCCATATCGGCCGTGTGATGAGCGCTGCGACCAAGCGGGCGCAGGCTGTTGAGCGCAAGGTTCTGCATGTGCTGCCTGTGTCTTATTCGCTGGATGCGGAAAACGGCATTCGCGATCCGCGTGGTATGGAGGGTGGTCAGCTCGGCCTTGATGTCCATGTCATTACTGCAGACACGGCACCGCTGCGCAATCTCGAACTGTGCGTAAACCGCGCGCATCTGAGTATAGAATCAATGGTCGCTACGCCATACGCCAGTGGGCTATCCGTGCTGGTGGATGATGAAGCTGAACTGGGCGCGGCCTGTATTGATCTTGGTGGTGGTACCACAACGATCGGGATTTTTGCCGAAGGGCGCTGCATTCATACTGATGCGATCGCCATCGGCGGCAATCATGTAACAATGGATTTGGCCCGCGGGCTTTCGACGCGGCTGGAAGAGGCCGAAGCACTCAAGGCACGATTTGGCAATGTTCTGGTCAGCGCGGCCGATGAGCATGAAATGATTTCAGTGCGGCCGATTTCCGGCGATGCAAATGAAGAGCCACACCAGATCTCGCGCGCGATCATGACACGCATTATCAAGGCTCGCGTTGAAGAAACGCTGGAGCTGCTGCGTGACCGGATTAACCAGTCAGGTTTTGGCAATGTGGTTGGCAAGCGCGTGGTTTTGACCGGTGGCGCAAGCCAATTGCCGGGTCTGCCAGAGGCGGCGCGGCGTATTCTCGGGCGCAATGTGCGCATCGGACGTCCGCTTGGCCTGGCAGGTTTGCCGGAGGCGGCCAAAGGGCCGGCCTTTGCAGCAAGCGCAGGGCTTTTGATTTATCCGCAAGTTGCGGAATTGGAACAGGTGTCGGCGGGCTTTGGCTCCGGCTGGCGCATGACAGGAACCGATGGCCGGTTTGCCCGTGTGGGGCAGTGGCTGAAGGACAGTTTTTGACGAAACGGGGCAACCCAAACAGGCACCGGCGGCGGCGTAACGGTGCAGAAGCGAAAGGTATCAGGTCATGACGATCAATCTCAAGAAGCCGGACATTACCGAACTCAAGCCCCGGATTACCGTTTTCGGCGTCGGTGGCGGAGGCGGCAATGCGGTCAACAACATGATCAATGCCGGTCTCAAGGGTGTTGATTTCGTCGTGGCGAATACGGATGCACAGGCGCTGACCATGTCGCGCTGCGAGCGCATCGTCCAACTGGGCGTCGCGGTCACAGAAGGTCTTGGTGCAGGTTCTCAGCCGGAAGTCGGACGTGCCGCCGCCGAAGAATGCATTGATGAAATTCTCGACCATTTGCAGGGCACGCATATGTGCTTTGTTACTGCGGGCATGGGCGGCGGCACCGGTACTGGTGCAGCACCCGTTGTTGCCCGCGCTGCCCGCGAACGCGGCATCCTGACAGTTGGCGTTGTCACCAAGCCTTTCCACTTTGAAGGTCAGCGCCGCATGAAAACTGCGGACATGGGCATCGAAGAGTTGCAGAAGAATGTCGACACGCTGATCGTCATTCCGAACCAGAACCTGTTCCGCATTGCCAACGACAAGACCACCTTTGCCGATGCCTTTGCGATGGCCGATCAGGTGCTCTACTCGGGTGTTGCCTGCATCACCGACTTGATGGTCAAGGAAGGCCTGATCAATCTCGACTTCGCCGACGTGCGCTCCGTGATGCGCGATATGGGCAAGGCGATGATGGGCACTGGTGAAGCTTCAGGCGAAGGCCGCGCGATGGCTGCAGCCGAAGCTGCTATTGCCAATCCGCTGCTCGACGAATCGTCGATGAAGGGCGCCAAGGGTCTGCTCATCTCGATCACCGGCGGTCGTGACATGACCCTCTTTGAAGTTGACGAAGCTGCAACCCGCATCCGCGAGGAAGTGGATCAGGAAGCCAACATCATTCTGGGCGCGACGTTTGATGAAAGCCTTGAAGGCATCATCCGCGTTTCTGTCGTTGCAACCGGCATTGACAAGCTGTTGAATGACATGGGTACAGCGCCGGTTGAATTCCGTCAGGTGGCACGCCCGGCGGCTCGCCCTGTTCAGGCTCCTGTCGCTCAGGCACAGCGCCCGGCGGCGCGTCCAGTTGAAACGGCAGAGTCTGCTCCGGTTATCGCACAGGTCGCTGCGGCTGATCCGGTTGCCGATGTCATTCGCATGGCCGAAATCGAAGTTGCGGCAGTTGCTCGCACTGCTGATCCTGAATTCCGGCCAGCAAGCGGTTTGTTCCGTCCGGCCGCACAGGCCGAGCCGGTTCGCGCCCAACAGCCAGCGCCGGTGCAGCCGCGCGCAGCACAAGCTCCGGCTTATGTTCCAGAGGCCCGCATGCCACGTGTTGAAGACTTCCCACCGGCGGTCAAGGCTGAAATGGAGCATCGTGCGCAGCCAGTGCAGGCCCAGCATGCCGCTGAACAGCCGGGAGCGTTGGGGCTTTTGCGCCGAATCACTCAGGGCCTTACCCGCCGCGACGATGATGCGCATGCTCATCAACAGGTCGTTCAGCCGCGGGAACCAGTTATGCAGCGCCCCGTCGAGCCCCGTCGTCCTTTGTCACAAGAGGCTTCCGCCTATGCGCCGCGCCGCAATCCGCTTGACG